>NZ_CP014284.1 GCF_001595725.1 Bacillus thuringiensis | reverse complement strand
ATTTCTTTTGTTCTTACATGACAAATCAGGTACTCTTTTGATTTTCACTCCCTCTCCTCATTACCGTGATAAGAATATTCTTCTGTAGACAATAAAATTCCTGTTAGATTGAAAAATAATCCGGCTCTTCTTAGAACGAATTATTGTATGATAAACGATGTCACGATATTTCTGGGAATACTATACAAATGAATTCTTTTTGTTTTCATTGTAATTATGCATAATCAAAATAAAAAACACCCGATATTTGAGCCATTTGCGAGTTGTCTTCCATTCCCTTTATCGATACATCGCGTACCTGAATATGATGACCATCAATCACATAATACGGAACATGATCGACACTATATTTTAAAATATGATCCACATATACGGTTTCTTGACAACTTAAAAATATAGTTGTGTCTCTACCACTTGTAGCATATACATGTTCCATACTAAGTGGCTCAATGGACACGTTCACGATAAAAGGTAAAACGCCTTTAATTTTTAAAACATGTAAATCTATCTCGACTTGCCCACAATCCTCTACCTCAATCATTCGTTTACACATTTCTTTTGCCATAGATAAATGACTCACATCATAGACAAGTTTCGGTGTATTGGGTTTTTGAATTTGAAATCCTGTTGGAATAGAAACCATACATTGAAAGGGAACTTGATGTTTCTTTTTTACATTCCGATTGGAACTTTCTACATCCGACTGATTTTGCGATGCATATTGTTCTTCCATTTTCTTCTGCGCACCTCCTATCGAATCAATGGAGCTATTTCAAATCATTTCGAAAAATAACCCCCATCTATCTTTATGTACCGGGCATGGTTGATATGATGATTATTTTCGTGCATAAACATCTTTTATTTTTTGTTTAAAATACGAAAGACCATTCGCTCTTCCTACACTGACAAAACCCTCTTATCAGAAATAGGGATTACGATATATTTAGGAAATATATACAAAAAGATAAGAAGTGCTCATGCAAAGAATCCACCCTATGGTCAATTTGACCAAAAGAGGCCCCAGTTGTTTCGATTCGACCTCTTACAATATCAGCACGATACATACTTAATGATTTGGCATCGCATGCATCATGAATTTGTAGGTTCTCTTGTATCAGGAGATTGGATTTCTTTTTCACTTCGTCAGTCTTTCTTTATAAAGAAATTACACACAAAAAGTCCCTAACAAATTTGTTAGGGACTTCTCACGATACTTTCTAGGGATTTCGTAAAGACTAACGAAAGTACATCTATTATAACATTTTCTTCACTATTCTAAAAATTATAATTTTTTATTTTGCATACATATACCTTACACATACCACGGCTCTGTCCTACCAGATACATGCAGAACATACGGATTGCAATATGTACATGATAGGTGTACAAACTTCGTTCATCCTTCTTCATTTACTGTCTTTTTTCAATGTGGATCCCTTGTAAACTAGTTTGATTTAATTGATGTTTTTCATCAAACCATAATAAAAAAGAATCTTTTATTAACAGGAAAATTCCACTCTTTTGTAACTTGCTTCCAAAGGAACTGACCCATATACAATCCCCACGTTTTATATATTGACAAAGATGATTCTTCTCACCCTTTTTCCTACAATTGTTACACTCACATACTCTTTGTTGTCTCATACCCCTTCACCTTCTAACAAAAAATTTTACCACTCCATTAAAATAACACATCCCTCTCATACTTCTATTGGTATTTAAAGCTGACATCTTCATTTCCTTCTTCAAATAAGCATATTTCTATGTGAGATGTGCCCTAACAGTATGTTCCTCGTTCCCTTCTTCTATATACAATAGCCTATGTCGATCCTTCTTCATTGGAATAGGCTTTTGCCTATTTGAAATCATTTCTAATCTATTTTTAATGCATGCACTTTCACATCTCCATATTCCATCATAAGTATGTTTTTGTATTTTTGTAGTAAAAGGCCCAATCCTCTACCCCTTCTTTTGCATATAACATACTGTAGTTTAAAAACAAAAAATGAGGTGACACAAGAATGTCTAGAAGAAGATTTCAGCATTTATGTGAAGGCGATCGTATCCGTGTCTATTCTGCAGGAAATAGGCTAGATGGCGAAGGAACATTTATTCGATTTTTAGAAGATGGCGATGAAGACTTTTTATATTGGATTAATCGTCGTGGAAATCTAAACTACACGAGTTTAGATGCGATTAATATTGAAAAAATACGCCATGATTGTTGTGACCGGGATCGCGACCGCGATCTTGACTAATACTCTCTTTGTTATCTAAAATCCCTATCTACATTCTCCTAGATCTATTCTCTTTTTTCTCATTTTACTTGTCATGGATGATTGCATCTTGAAACCAAAGAATTCCTACAGACATCAAGGCGAGTTATATGGCACTCTTCATATATCTCGTCTTTCTTATGAAAATAATAGGAGTGCTTATACAAAACCAATTTTCCTCTCTCTTATCAAAAGGATGTTCATTTGATTAAGGAACGCCCGTTTTTTCAACGACCATGGAAATCTTTTCTTCATACAGTAGGCGCTTCTCTTGATCCAAAATTGATGTTATCACATATTCTATTGTGTAAATATTACCTATATCTCAATGAAAAAGAATGGATGTAAGAATTAAAAAGTGTACGGAGTATATAGGCAAATACGGACGTCTTAATGAGTTCTCTTCAGCCAGGATAAGCAGTAGAAGTAACTGTAAAGTACCAACTTGTGTGAATGTACTTCTAATAACAAAATGTAAAACAAGCAAAGCGATGACAAGATTAAACTATAAAACAAAAAAGAAATGAAGTATTTCCCTCATGGTAAACGGCTCAGAAGTATCAATGTATATGACAAATGCTTCTATTTTGTCTCAAAGGATATTTGCAAAATTAGTATTATCTACGTTAACAAATTGAATATTTTATTTAAAAAAGCGTAAATAATCTTTTCATATTCAATATTGTAAATAGAAAGACGAGAATGATTGGAAGGCTATTTGTATAGAAAGCTAATTATAATTCTTCTACTATGTTTTAAATGCGGCAATTACTTATTACAAAAAGAAACGAGAACTGAGTGAATATCAGACCATATATATAATTAAAGATTATTTTTTCTTCTTTTCCAAGCCATACAGAAAGACAGCCAAGGGCTAGCAAATGTGTTACTGCGCCTGTTCTGTTCAACCTCCTACAACAAAACGGTCAAAAATTTCATTGGTATAAAAATAAAACAGTCTTTGATATATTAGATGTCGTTTACAATTGTACTATGTTTGATAATCAAGCGGCTTAATTCAACTTAGGGTTTATTTCGTATGCAAATCTTTAATTTTCCTATGTATAGCTTTTAAAAAAAGAAACAGTCTCTACTATAATTGACGTTGCATGAGATTAGCTTGATAGCGATGGGCTAAACTCAATCATTCCGGGCTCACATAAAAAAGAAAAATGATGTGACATGGTTAAAAGAAGTAGTTAGTATTCCACTATAATGCGTATTAATAAGCTAGCAAAGGTTTTCGCCCGTTTTTTTAAAATACAGAATGATTCTCCTTGATTCAAATTCAAACAAACCACAATCCATAATTATATAAAAGAACCGATAAATACATAAATTGTTGTAATAAACAATCGAATGAAACTACTTAAAATCAGAATTATGAGGTTTGAAAAGGCGCGCAAGGTAACGGTACGCATCCAGATTGATACCATAAGATAAAATCTAAGTGATTAATAGTACCTTTCCCTACCCTGGATAGAATGAAAGTCTGTAAACGAAGACATTCTAGTTCACCAATATACAACTTATTTTTTGGTGTCATACTTATTCAAGGCACCCTATATGTTTGACAACCCTTTTTCGTGGTTCAACTTCCATATTAGAGAACTCTTCACTTAATAAGTTATACTCTAATTGAATTTCCCCACTAGTTTTATGATTATATTTTCCGGCACCAAGCTAAGTAGATACAAATTGATTTGGAACTTGAAAAATTGTAGAAGTGGAGTAAATACAGTTCAAAAAAAGATTTCAGAAGATGATTAAAATCGTCGATTAAGTCTCTCAGAGCTTATTAAAATTCCTGTTGAAGTTTCTAATTGACTACAAAGTTGAGTAAGAAAAGGAATAGCGATTTGCAGTTTTAACCATGTATAAAAAGGAGAAAAATGGTTCCCATTGCACTTAAGTCTTTATTTTGCATGATTTTATGGCTAATAGATTAGGTATATATATTCACCAAATAAAGAAAATTCTTGTTTTTTGACGCACATTCATAGAAAACACGTAACCTTTTCTCATAAATAAAAGAGAAAGGGTTACGTGTTTCTTTTTCCAACTTCAAGAATAATCTAAATGATTAAGTTAATAGATTTGAGATTTAGACCACTTAAATTGAAATGATTTTAATTTAAAGTACATTATTTTTCTTTTGTAATCTCCGGTTTCACCTTATATGTATACCCCTCATCAACCGACTTTCCATTTTTATCAATAGGTGTTACAGTTACATTAAACTCAGTTCCATATTCAGCTTCGTATTTACCTGAACCTATAATATTTATCGTTTTACCATCTGGATTAGCCGAGATATTTTGAAGTTTTTCAATCTTCGAAGCATATGTTACTAATGAATTAAATGATTTATTATAAACATATGATTTACCAATACCTCCTGTTGTAGATTTATAATTAAAACTACCCATATCCTCACCTGACATTTTAGCAAGAAGTTTTACATTCCCATTTGCTTTAACTGTATCTAGACTTACAACAACTTCTACAGATGAATGGGCAGGAACTTTTATATTCTGTGGAGTAGCAATATAAGTGAAACTTTCAGAGCTTGTTTCACTAGATGTATCCGAAAAATTGTATTCTGCAGATAATTCTATTCCTGTTTCTCCCACAAAAGGAATATTAAATTTCGCAGAAGCTTTGGTTCCAAATTTAAAACCATGTGTAGTTGAATGAGTAACTGAATTTGAAATCATTTTTGAAAAACTATTAGTAGATAACGTTTGTTCTTGGTCTGTATTATTAGTTAGGGTGGTCTTTCCAACAAATATATTGTTTGAATTAGTAATAATAGGCGAACCATCTGCCTCTACTGAAAATTGATGATATTCTAAATTCTTATAAGAAGTATTAAAACCATGTGAAGTAAGCGAGCGAAATTCATATCCACTTGGAACAACTATGTTTTTCCCATAAATTTCTGTCGCCTTAAAAAGCGGTACTTTCCATTCTAATATAGCAGTATCAACCTTTGCATCTTTTTCTAATTCTGAAGTATTAATTTGATCTGCACTAGCTAAAGTTGGTAATGGCGTTACAAGTGTTGTGCTAATAGATGCGATTGCTCCACAAGCTAATATTTTTCTCTTTAATTTTTTACTATTTTTCATATAACCAATCCTTTCTTTAATCTAATTATTTTGACAGAACTTTTAATTCATATATATTAAACCATTTACATAAAAAGTTTAATATAAGAAAAAACCACTTTGCAAAGTGGAATATTTGATGTGTTATTTACTTTATTTTGTAATACTATACATGAACTTTTTTTATAAGAAGATTTTGTTTTTACCTTTCTCCAAAAAGAAATTATATTTTCCTTCTTTAGGTCTGTGTAAAAATAGAATCAAATCACAAAACAATTATTAATATACTTTAGAAATGTTGAAAATACTATTTTGCCATGTACAAAAAAGAATTATTTATTTCTTTGAGAGAACAAAACAAGATTCTGTACACATAATAAAGAGCATATTTAACTAGGAAGGGCCTATAAATATCATTAGCAAAGATCATATCTCAAGTAATAGTCCTGTTATTTCCACTAATATATAACATACTGATTTAAATGAATTTCTACTAATACTTGTTTTGAAAAAACACTTCCTCCATGACCGCCTTCTTATCATTTCAACATTTATAAAATTGATATACATTATAGACCACTAGATTGGGAAATTCAAGTGAACTAGCAGTTAAATTTCAACCTTTTCGGATTGATCCGAAGAACAGTATAAGCTATATTTCAAAGGATTTTTGCAGTATTAATTTTTTTATGTGAAATGAGTTGAAAAGCAACTTTACTAAATGCTTCTCGGTATTGTGTTAAAGAACCTTTAACTGGATTAATCACAAGCCAATCTAAAATAGAGATGAATGAAGTAGCCTCTTTAGTAGTTGGAGTAATTCGTAAAGTTTTGAGGTAAAATATGCTTATTTGAAGATGTAGCTTAGGTATTTTAAAAAGTGGAATTCAAATCTAAAAGGAAAGGAATGGTCTTAAAGAAAGAATATTTTTCTCTTATCGATTCACTACGTCATGTTTATCTACTCCTATGGCCGTTTCAAATCGCAGAAGTATCTATATCGGATACTATGAATGACGAAAATAGAATAAAGTGGAGGGTTCACGTCAGAAAAGCAATATGTTCCATAAAGAACATATTGCGTCTATACTTAGTTAAGCCTATACAAACTTGATTCATTCATTAAATTGATAAGGACTGATAATGCATCATAAATGTGGTCACTATGTAATGAAAGAATTGGGAATTCAATCTATTATCGAAAAAGGCGACCATTTTACGGAAGAAGAACGTCTGTAATATTTAAATACCATCCTAATCGAGAGTTTTAGATGTAAAAGTAAAAATATGTTACAGATATTACTTATGTACGAATTAGGGGTCCAGTCATCTATTTGTCAACTATATTAAATCTATACAGCATCGAAATTGTTACCTGGAAGCTATTTGCAAGAGATGATTTAAATTCATTTTTAACCACATTACATCAATTAGATGGAATATCCTTAATCACTAAGCCCCTTCTACATTCAGAACAAGGTTTTCAATTTACATAAAAACTGTTTTAATTATGTATGTATTAATCCTTCTTCTTACATTTTAAAATAGAGTAGTTGTATTTAGTACACCCAAAACGTATAAAATGACTATTTAGGAATATAATCAATTTTATATAATACATAGCGGTTCCCCAAAACGCTTCACGGCCTTTCCTGTATGAATAGCGGGGAAAGGCTGTGATACACTATTTATTTTATTACCGCTTACTTGATAGGGAAATAATCAGGCATTATTTATAATGCCTCTTTTTTATAAAAAACAACTAATTATATTATGATTTTTTTACAGTATATCAACATTTTTAATAGCCTTTGCTTGAAACTCCATATTTTACAGTTCCTTAAAAGGAATTTGAATCCATTTTCAATGTTTTTATTCCTTCTTTTAATGTAAATGCATCTGCTCTTAATGTTTTCCAACTATCTTTTGCTGCATTCAGGTTAGGTTTTAAAAATTTAAATTTATTTTGATCTGCCTTTTGGGATGCTTTATCAATATGATTAAGTACTCCTGAATATTGAGAATCTAAATCATGCCATTGTGCTGACATATAGGTAAGAGCATTAATAGCTAATCCAATTGCATTTTGCATTTCAGCAATATTATTATACGCAACTCCAACTACACGATTTAATGTTATTTTATAGTCTACTGTTTGGCGTAATTGCGTTAATAACGGCTCTAACGTTCCTAAATTATCTCTTGCTACCCCTATCATTACACCGCCAGCAATCCATGTAGGAATAGAGGGAACTGATACAGTTGTTATTCCATCCGATTCTACCTGTTTAAAATGTTTTACTTGCTCTAAAACATCATTTAGGCGTTTTTCATCTTCATCTATTCCAGATGCTTGATTTTTTAAAATCGATTGCAAGATATCTTTATGACCTCCAAATGCTCGGACATCTTCTCCAATACTATCTCTTAACTTAGCTAGTTCTTGTATTGAATTCTGTGTATATGCTTGGTTTTGTTTAATCTCACCTTGTAAATCTGTAATGCCCTCTTTTAATGTATCTGCATCTCCTTCATTAATTGCTTCTACTAATGTATCGTAATAATTGTCAAATGTGGTATCATACTCTACAATCCCTGTAAGGGTATCTAAAAGTTGTTTTTTTACGTGCGCATCCCATTTTGTAGCATGCTCTCTTGCATTCTTTTGATCTTGTACAATTTGACTAGGTAGATTTGTATATCCTTTAATATCAATTCCTTCAAAGTTAACATCTGGATTATTAATTAACAAATAAGAGTAATCATTCATGGATTTTGCAAATACCCCAGCATCTTGCAAAGCTTTTTTCATCTTTTCGCTGTTTACAGAAAGAGATATATCTTCCGTACTCGTTTGTTCTATTTTACTTTCACTTGCAAATGCAGCTACTGGAGAAACTACAGTAGTTGTTGTCAGGGTTAAAAACGTCGATACAGCAAGTAGTTTATAAGGAAAATTATTATTCACTTTAATTCCTCCTATAAATATATATTAATTTTTAGTTTGTTTTTTCTTGTTTAAAAGCAATGTCTTTTGAAATGAATTCTGCGTCCTTATGAATATCATTCCAACTTTGTTTAGCAGCTTTTAAATCGTCAGGTATTAACGAAAGTTTATGTTCTTGCATTTGATCGATATTATCATATAAATCTTTATAATTAGCCCCTATTTTATTCCATTGTTGCTGAATACTTGTTAGAGACATTATTGCTTGATCTACTGTCTGATACAAATATGTTAGAGTGTCTTTCGTATTAGTAAGTGAAATAACCGCTTGATTAGCAAGATCAGCTTTCATACTTAATTCTCCGATTTTATTTGAAATTTTATTATAAGAATTCATATGATTAGATGCCTCGACACCAGCTGCTGTTCCTAAACCGATACCAGCGGCTCCTAGAGCTGTAAGACCACCAACAACTGCTGGTGTAGCTGTACCACCAGTCACAACAATTACTACCGCTCCTGCAATCGTTCCAATAACTAAAATAGCAGCTCCTAATCCACCACCAATTGACCAGGCTAATACATTATCAAAATGTGATTTCTGTGTAGAACGTAAATTCTCAATTTCGACCTGAAGTTGTGGGACTAGAGCTTGTTTTCCAGCTAATATAGCTGTCAATCCGCCCTGTCCATCTGGACCACCAACATTATTTTTAAAATCTACAGTATTTGTATACAACTTTGTTTTGAAAGCCTCTAACATCTTAATGACTTCCGTAACTTCATTTGAATTTGTATAAATTGTATCGATTAAATCCCCTATTCCTTCTTTGAGGTTCACCTTATCTTTCTTTTTTACAGTATCTACTAATGTGTCGTAATAGTTTTGAAATTGCTCATCATAGTTTACAATATTACGTGCTGTTTTTTGAATGTTTGGCTTCGCTGTATCTAACCAGTAATTTGCATTGATTCGTGACAGTTCCTGATTCAGGTAAATATTTTTGATTAATTCTCCTCCTCCTGAACCTAAATCAATGTTAGATAAATTTACATTCGGTTGCTTAATCATAGTTTTTGCGTACAAATCCATTACAAGAATATGAGAGCCTGTTTCAGCCAACGCTTTCTTTAATCCATCAGGTCCTAACGCATAATTTTCTATTTTCTGTTCCTGAGCTGTCTGTTCTTGTGCAAGTGCATGAATAGTGCTACCATTCGTAGCAGTTATAACCGTTGCTAAAGTGGCTAAAGTTATAACCTTAAATGGAAATTTCATCATTTGATTCTCCTCCTTATTTTCAGTTGCAATATAATCTTTTCGATAAACCTATGTTCTTAATATTAAAATTTACAAACTTGTTCTTCAAGTTGAGTTGTTACACTTTTTAATCGTCTTAATGTATCTTTTTGAGACTGGGTGTTATTGGTATCAACTTCAGTCGATAATTTTGTAATACTATAATTTATTAGATGCAAATCCTCTTTGTAACGTTTCATTAGCTCAATTTCTCCATCTACTTGGTTAGCAAATGTATGCAAATCATTTTGCATGAAAAGAATCATTGATTTTTGTAAATCTGCTACTGTTAATTTATTTGTTAAGTCATATAATTTCTGATTTTGTTTCTCTAAATCTTTTAAATATGCTCGTTGCTCTGCTGTTAGTTTATTAATTTCAGCAAAAGTATTATATGTTTTTTTTATTTTTTCAGGATCAATCACTTTCATAAGATCATACTCTTTCGTTTTTGTAACTGCAGCTGCAGCGATTTCACCTTTTTTACTTTTCTCTATTGCTTCACGTGCTTCTTTTTTGGCAGCCTCAATTTCTATAGCTGATTTTCCCTTTTCTTTTGCTTCTTGCTCTGCTTTCTTCTCTGCGTCTACAATAGCATTGTTTATTTCTTTTCCTTTGTTATACGCTACTACTGCTGTTTGAGCAGCCGGTTCAATGATATCTTTCGATAGACTATAAATTTCTTGGAATACCTTTAGCCCTTGTTCATTTAAAGCTCCTGGTAATAATGCTATTTGCTGTAAATCATTTTGAATAGATTTTTTTGTATCTAGCATTTCATTTTTTAACTTATCTATTTTTCCTGTTCCCTCTGAATTAAGGATACTCTGTGCTTTTGCCACATCAGTATCAAGATTTTTCAACTTCTTATCTACCTGTAGTTTTAGATCTGTTAACTCATTAATTTGACGTTGCACACTTTCTTGGTTTGTTATGGTTATGTCTTGAAGGACTTCCAGTCTATCTGTAAACCCTTCTTTATCTTCCTTATTATCTACAAATCCTTTTAATGTTGGATAATAACTATTAAATTTAGTTACAAATCCTTTACTTTTTGAATTTAATAGAATTAATTTAGGATAAAGTTCGGATGACCACTCTTTCATATCTTGTTTAATTAGAAATTGAGTTGTATTTAAAGATGGAACTTCTTCAAGTTGTACATTCGGACTTGCTAAGGCTCCATCGATAAAGGTTTGTGTTAATTTGGAGTGTGCACCTATTTTTCGTAATGCTGAGGAAATATCTATATTATCTTGTTTTGTTTCTGCTTGAACGATTGGCGTTGCGAGAGTATTGATAGGAATAGTCGCCCCGGTAACAATTGATGTTATTAAAAATCCTGTCATAATTTTATTCTTCATTCCTTACACCTCTTCACTATTGTTTTTTTACTAGTTTTGATCGTAAATGTTGTACAACCTAACGTTAGGATTTCTTCACACACACTTGAGGATAAAAAAATTTTCGAAAGAGTAAGTGCATCTCATTTTTTCTTTATTTTTTAATAGAATATAAGGTCCTTACTTCCCCTTCATTTTAAACACTATGTTTTTTATTAGTAAACCAAAAAATCGCATTGTTTAGATTTGATTTTTCATTTTTTATTATTCGAATTTTTAAATGTTATATTAAAAAAGCTAAATACAAATTTCATTTCATAAAGTGAAATAATTATGTGTTGATAATTTAATATAAAAATTCATTGATTTTCTTAAATCTTTTCGTAAATATTTTTTTAATATAATTTAAAAACATTATGTACCTTTGTGTCTTTTCTATGGATATGTAAAATTACATATCCATAGAGGAATATCTAGCTTTAATATTCCAAAGCATTATAATATTAACGTCCTATGTATAGTGATCACATTGCTATAATCATTACAGTAAAACATTTCTCTCTGCCTTGATTGAATAAACTCCCTCTAAAATAATAATTGTTGCATTTATTCTACTAATAAGAATGCAAGGAATTGATTCTTTTCAATTGGTGCTATACTTGATAAAAAAGAAGATAGCTCTATAAAATGTACCCTATAGAATAGACACTTAAAAAAGTCTATTCTATAGGGTACAGATTAGTTATTAGCTCCTTTTATTTTTTTCAACAAAAAAATTTTTTATCCAAATCGACTTATGTAAATTAACATGCGAAATCCAATCTCCTGATTCATGAGAACCAACAAATTCATTATGGATTGGATGCCAAACAATAAGGTAAATTTCATTTTCATATTGTATCTCATCAAATTGACGTAAAGATTTTCCTAATTTATCGGTTTGACCAACTGGTATTGCTAATTTTTCTAAAATTTCTCTGAAATGTTTCAAAGACATCACTCCTCAGTATTGTACTATATATATTTTTTATCATAAATATAGTTTTTCCTCTTTTATTGATTATTAAGAGTAAGTACTTAAAAGCGTACTATTTTTTATTCAACGTATGTCTCATAAAAGAAACTGTTTAGAGAATGATTCCATTGAAATTTCCTTTGGTTAAGTAAAATCCCATTTACTTTATCTTAAAAAATTGATAACATGGAACATATTTTAATGAAATTTGAGAGAGAGCCGAAAGAGCAAGGATACAGTTTAAGTAATAGAATCATGATCAACTTGTTTATTGACCAAAAAAATAAAAATATGGTATTTTTACTGTAGATTAAATATATATCGAATGCATATCCAATATATATAAAGTATAGTACTTAACTGAAATGCATTAACTAAAAAGAGGAGATGCTGGAACACCTCCTCTTATAACTGCTACTGTCAAGGTGGTTGTTATTATGCATTATCTTTTTTAGACCCACGCTTGAGCTTCCTACGGCGAAGAGTGGGGTTTTTGCAGTCGCTTTCTTAATACGAATGCTGAAAGCTCACGCATAACTGCTCTTGCAATTTCTTTTAAAAGTTCAAACAAAAATTATAACTGTATATCCCACCTTCACACGATATACAGTTATAATTTTATACTCTAAAATAGAAAATTTGTCCAATGTCAGTCTGTTCATAATCTTTTGGTTTAGGAGTTTTATAAGACTATAGTTTACCATAATTTAAATATGTAAACTATAATTCTGAGATTCTTCATGATTAATCTTAGTTTTATACGCTATTTTTTGAGAATATAAATTTCAAATAAAGTTTCTATTCTTTTTGCTGTATTCCGCAATGTCTGTCCAAATTCTCTAGCATACTTATTCATAGGGCTACCAAGTTCCAAATGAAGCATTTGTATTTATAATCCTGGTATCATTATCTATCATATTTTTCTTTAAACTTTTTTCATCTTAAATAAAACACCCTTAAAATTATTTGTCATCTTTTCCTCTATTTTCTAAACTATATATATCAACCCTTTTTTTATAATAATAGTAGTAATATTTCAGGGGGATGAACTCGAAAATCGACCTCTCCAAATTGCCTGTAAGCTACAATTATATTCTATGTAATACAATTACTCGATAGATGAAAAACTTCTTAAAAACAAAAATTGACCCGTATAACGTTTTTCGTTTTTCAGGGATCTATTCCCTCTGTAATTTCTATTCTTCTATTTTTTCTATTACTTCTTCGGATATTAAGGGTATCTTCTAAATTATAGATTTCTTGTGAAATTTTCTGACGAAGATGAATCAAAAAAATCTCCTCCTACCCCATTTGAATTGAAATGTAAAAATATCACTTAAACATTTCCTTTATATATTACCTAGAAATATCAAACGATAAGGTGGAAATATATAGTTAATCATTTCATTTTAAATGACAATAAATAACCTATTTTGATGAAAATGATAACCCAATCTATCCTTATTCTAATGCGGAGTTAATTCCAACCCCTCCTGCATACAGTAATAGTTTGGTAGCTAGAGCCACTTTAAGAGCTAATTTTGGTGCTACAAGTTTTTCTAATTTTGTATGGATTTTTGGGGACAAGTTTTTTATAATCCACAGATATCGAGTTTGAAAGAACTAACAGACCTAAATCAGTTTCTATATACGCATATACTTTAGGTGAATCTTATATGGTAAAAGAGTAACGAGTAAAGGTAATGGATGGGCATCAGTTTCTTGGAGACATTTTCCAAGAAGCCCAGCTTATAAATTTAAATTTGTGAGTGAATCAGGTCAACTTGTTAAAATTAAACATGGAACAGTTTATTACGGTTAATAAACTAGCATTCTTTTTTAGTTGTTTATCTTATGCAAAGAGGAAATCAAACCAATAGGTTGAAAAATTTTTTTACAAACACATATAATATTCGCTAATGCTTGTTTCCTATAAAGTATTATCGAGAAGCTCTAGATAATTATTATAAATTTTATTGTCCGTGTTGTGAAAGTAATCGATGATATTGATTTTTTGTTTATTAAAATACTTATCAGACATTCTATTTATACAAATCTCAATAATGATAACTAATAAATTAAAGTCTATTGCCATTTTATGTTATGGACATTTCCATATGGTCGATTGTTTGTTAAAATAGTATGTCTTATACATAAATATGTTAGTTTATGATTATTTATTAAATTTGTTCATATTAGATAATACGTTTAAAAGCATCACGGCTCTCTTTAACAAATGTTGTGTTGATATTTTATCACGACTAAATTTTATCATAATAAATATAAACGAGTATTAATATTTACGTTATTAAAGAGTAAAAAATGTTGTTTTACCAAATGATTTTTTATGTAATTATACTTTTACATAGAGTAGTTCTTGGCATGTATTCTCAAACGTTTATACGTAAAATAACATGAGAAATTATTATCATACCAAAAAAAGTAAAATCTCTAATTAATTATCTTGCCATTTGTTAAAAATGAAAAGAGTATAACAATTTGTATAATTTTTGAATTGGAGAATTGAAATGAATAACGTAAACATTGAAAAAATATATCAGGAAATTTTAGATGGAAAGAGATCTAGGTTCCCACCTAGGACATGGATTGAAAACGAAAATAAGGGATTTGCAAAACGGGTAACTAAATATTTAATAGAGATTGTTTTGAAATGGGATTCTAAAGAATTGAAACAAAAATGGAGTCAAAAAATTATTATTAAATATAAATTAGGGGGATCCCTCGGTATAGTATATCATAATAGTCCATATGCAATGTTAAATGATTTATATCCAGATTGTTTTAAAGAATGGGAATTTAAATCGACTCCCATGAAATTTTGGACAAAAGAAAAAGGATTAGAAGCCTTAAAATGGACCATAGAAGAAAAAGAAAAGTTAAGTAATAAACAAGTGATAAATCAGTATGACTATAGGTGGCTATTCCAGCATAGATTATCTACTCCCTGTAGCCTCTTTTTTGATGATAGCCCATATAAGATGATAAATGAGTTGTATCCAGATCAGTTTAAAGAATGGGAATTTAAAAAAACTCCAGTAAATTTTTGGACGAAAAAAAAAGGATTAGAAGTCTTGAAATGGACCATAGAAAAAAAAGAAAAATTAACAGAAGATAAATTGTTAGAAGTATATCAAATAAGTTGGTTAATAAAACATAATTTATATTCACCTTGCTATATACATTGGAAAGCCAGTCCGTATGCAATGTTAAATGATTTATATCCAAGCCGATTTAGAGAATGGGAATTTAAGAGAGTTACCAGGGATTTTAATTGGACAAAAGAAAAGGCATTAGAAGCCTTAAAATGGACTATAGAAGAAAAGGAAAAATTAACAAGTACAAAAATAAAAAAACAATTTAGTATTAAATGGCTAGTAACTAAAGGGTTAAGGACTCCTTTAGTAAAATTTTGGGATGATAGCCCATATGCAATGTTGAATGAATTATATCCAGATTATTTTAAGGAGTGGGAATTTAAATCCACACCTAATAAATTTTGGACAAAAGAAAAGGCATTAGAAGCTTTAAAATGGACTATAGAAGAAAAAGAAAAATTAACAGCAGAAGAGCTAAAGAATGTATATAGTCGAAAATGGATTATCGAGCATAAATTGAGAACACCATTAAATAAATTTTGGGGAAATAACACAAATAAGATGTTAAGTGAATTATATTTAAATGATGTAAATAAGGCGTCTAATATATAAAAACACACTTCTTTATACTCTCACACCTAAAAGAGCAAGTCTGATACCTTACGGTGGTAAAAGTTTTATAGAAAAACTCCTTCCTCAAAAATGTGAAGGTGTGAGGTTGGTTGCAGAAAATCGTTGCAACTCTAAAATCTCCAACATAATATTGCCCACGTTTTCCAAACTTCCTAAAAATAGGATAAAGTAGGAAGTTTGATGAAAGTAAACGTCAAGATACTTAGGCTCTTACCGTAGGAACTACGATTAGAGCCTGCTAAGATAACTACTGGTGGATAACATCAGTATTCGCAGGAATCCCCCACTTCAAACAGACCGCATGGTCGTTAAATATGGAATTTAAAATACCGACAGCCAATTCTATTGATGCTTCTTATCAAAAATTTTTATACATGTTGGTAGAAGCTCGTTTTTATTCTATTTTTGCATTTTTATTTGGTGTTGGCTTTTATATTTTTATTACACGTACAATTGCCAAAGGAAATAAAGCCAATTCGTTATTTTTACGTAGAATGATTACATTATTTATTTTTGGTTCTTTACTAAGATTATTTACTACTAGTGAGCCTTTAACATTTTATGCACTTGGCAGAATTATTTTATTGTCCTTCTATAAAGTAAAAAAGGAAATAAATTTAATTTTAAGTATAATAGGATTAATATGTTTACCATTTGTTGTATTGTATAAATTCTTATTAATATTCCCCCTAATTTTATTAGGGATTACAGCTGGACAATATCGTATATTCGAAAATATTTTAAGAAACATCAAGTGGATTTTTATTTTTACAGGGGTTACTTTTATATTTAGTTTAATTGCAATTTACTATCAATTTAACAATGTACAATTAGTTCCATTCGAACCAGTTATAATAAACGTTGATGATCCAAGTGTATCGTCTACAAATAAATTCCTAGGAATTGGAGTTAAAAGCGGATCACTTATTGCAGCTTGGTATATCGGAATATTAATTCTATGTTTGCAATCATCGAGCATACAAAAATTATTTATACCCTTCAAATTTTGTGGAAGAATGGCTTTAACAAATTTCATTTCACAATTTGTAATTCTTTTAATTGCAGGACATACCTTTAATTTATTCACTAATATTACACTGTTCCAATCGTTATTTTTATGTTTAGGAGTATATCTATTCCAAGCCATCTTCAGTACCATTTGGCTTTACTACTTCAAATTAGGGCCAATGGAATGGTTATGGAAAGTTGTCATATATCTTGAAATTTCACCCTTTATTAAGCAAAAAAATATTTCCTAAAATATAAATAGAAGACTAACTCTATAAGTATATAAAGTTAGTCTTCTATTCCATTAATCTTAATAAAAGTATTATATTATAAACTTCTAATTGATTTATACGGGAAGATACAGCATATTATCTGTTTAGAACCATCACAATTTTATTCACAACTTCGCGTCTTTTATGCAAATATCGTGAATTTATTCCACATCTAGAATTTAAAATCTATTCGGAGAGTTCCCACTTTAGTGTCTCCATTTTGTTGATAATTCCACATTTTATACTATAAAATCAGTTCCTAGTTTCATATCTTTCTACAGCACAAGTGTACAAAGACATGAAAGTCTAAACAAAATTTTTTAGATTTATATAAAATCCATGTGATCTAATATTAAGTCATACAAATAAATTTGAAGGGATATAATCCATTAAAAAAACGCCCCAAAAATTTTTATTTTTGAGGAGTAAATGCATTGTACGTATAAACGTTTCACCACTGGTTTCTTTGAAATTTCAATAGATTACGTTTTACTTATTAATTTCATTGTACTATTTTTTTCTATTTTATCATTATATACAGGGTCAGCAATAATTATTGGTGTCCCAACAAGATTTTTATCATCGTATATAATAAGAGGTTGTATTAAGGTATTCTTAACTGAATCATCTAATGTTATTTTAAACTTTACAGTTTGCTGTTGTTGTGGATTAATAATGACTGGATTGGCAAACGATGATGTTATTAAAATATCATCGTTTACTTTTACATTCTTAACAAGAATATCTTTAGTACCGTTATTTTTAATATTGTAATAGCATTCATATTCTATTAAATTTTCAATTCTATCTATTACCGCAGATCCACCCACAATCTCAACATTAGAAGGATCTTTTTTTATGATATTTATGATGGAATCACCTAGTGACGTAGCATATTTAATACCATTTATTTTCAAATGAAAATCCCCATTTTTAAACTCATATTCCCCTATTTTTTGGCTTTTTAAATTAAAAGTAAGTCTATAACAATCCCAAGGGAATTGTTCCTGATTGTACAAGAGTTGAGTTTGATAAATTGTAAAGTTAGTATTATTTGATTTTACACTAAATTCCGGATCGTTTTTAGTATAATTCGATTTTGGTATATAAAGAGGATATTGAAGCATAATGGTATCTTCATTCGTAGTTGTAATATTGTTATGCCAATTATTCACAATGATGGGTGGCTTATAATTCGATTTTTCATCTTTTGAGCTATTATTATTCCATGCATAAATAATAACTATGAAAGTAATGAAACTTAGCAATATATATTTTTTCATCTTCTATCCTATTTCCATTCTCGTTAATACAATATGGTTTTTATTTAACTCCCCAATCATAACCGAATCCTGTGAATTCTTTTGCGACTACTGTTTGGGTATCAGTTTGAATTACTTCTCTCATGACCCTATATTCAGATTTTTGCTTCACATTATATTTTTGATAGATATTTCGACTATTTACGTAATACACTTTATTAGGATCCGTGACAGGAACAGTATATGTTGCAGTTCTCGTAAATGTATTTCCAATTGAAAATCCAACTGTACCTTCTAACTTACGCATAGGTATTTTTAGATTACCTGAATAAGTATTGCTTACTGATCTACTATCTGAGATAGTTAAAGAAGCACCACCAGGTTTTCCTCTGGCCTCTCCTACTCGCATCCAGGGTCCGTATTCAATTCCAGCTGTTTCTTTAGATTGTACCTCCCATGTAGTCCAATACCCGTCAATTACATCAGCTTTCGCACTTTCGGTACCAAGAACTCCTCCACTTAATAATGTAGCAGAACAAACGAACCCCAGAAATAACTTTTTCATTTTTCTCCCATCCTTTCAATTTTATAACTTCAAGGATATTGTATCATAATATCTAATTATTTTATTATACTTATGCTAAATTACATAAATCTTTTGTCAATTTTGTGAATTTGTATTCTTATATTTGTACTCAGATCTATGTTATGTAAATATTAATACTTAATATATTTATAATATAAAATTATGAATTAAGTAACAATTATTAAAAAACCTAAAAATGGGTCTCTAAAATAAGAGTCTCTTTTCAGGTTTGCACTTCAAATATTATAATTCTGTTATTTTTAATGTGTAATATTTACTCTGCCGTCTTCGAAGATCTGAATTGATTGATATGATTCCATGAACCCTTTTGTTTCGGGGGTTCCAGCGTTAATAAATCTCGTATTATGCTTGCTCATATACTCCTGCATTTCATTAAATTTCTCCTTATCTACGATATACATATAAAAATATACTTGTTCACCATCTACCTCTAAAGATTCAGAAAGCTGGAAGGCATCTCCATACTTCTCTTTAAAATACTCTCTTGCTTCTTCATGGCTCTTAAAATCAGGAATTCCTGCTTCTTCCTCACGACTAATCCATAACTTTAATGGCATTTCATTCACCTCAATCTAGTTATTTTTATTGATTTTTCTTTTGTATCATATAGTATTATTATAGGTTATTGTCCTAATGATTTCTATGAATATTCAGAATATTCTTTTTTAAAAAATGTGTTGAAATATATTTGTTGTCTTCTGGAACAACTAATAAAGATACAAACTACATAACTATTACCACATTTCTGCTCATGTATATGCTGTAGTCTTTAAGCAAAGATAAAAGCCCTTCTAATTAAAGAAGGGCTTTTATCTTTCATATAAGTGAATCCGATTTTATGATTTAAAAAAATGAATGTTGTCTGTTATACCCCTATAACTCTGACGTTATTATTATACTAATGTATATAACGGAAATCAATACTATAATAATAGGTATATTTACCCTACTCTCCTTCGTTTTTATAACCTTAATGTTATATACTTATACAAGTGATTTAGCTCTTTTTACGAGTTTAAATTAAGTTATATAAGGAGCGGTTGTTTACGCGTATGATCATGTTAATGGTGGTAATGGCTTTATCAGTTACAGCACTTGCAGCTGTATTTAATTTATCTGGATCAACACGTACTTGCCTCAACTAATTTCCTCCCTTCACTTATATGTATAAAACTTCCAATATAAGTATAGCAAATTGATAGAGTTGGTCCAGACATGATTCGTAAATGTGTACTTTTTAATATGTAGCGGGCCCCATATTATTAAAATTAAGATGGTTCAAGTCGAGGTAAGGCACCTTAGGGTGTCTTTTTTTCTACCTATAACTGTTTAATTGTTATATAATAATATTATTGCGTTTTAGGAGGAACAAAGATGAACAAAAAACTAATCATTGGAATTATCACTGTACTAGTAGCTATCATTGCTTCCGTAGCTATTTTTAAAGATTCCAAATCAGAAGATATGAAACCTAAGTATTCACAAAAAGATATGGATAAACTTATCGATCAACACTTTAATGAACAGCAAGAGTTAAAAACACAAATCAAAGAGTTGAAATCTAAAGTAGACTCCTATGAAAAAGAACAAACTAAGTCAATTCAAAAAACTACACAACCGAGTCAAGAAAAAACTGAACCAGCTGTAAATGCTGATAAGGTTACATACGAAAAGGAAATTAAGCCTACTATTGATGAAATGTTAAAGGAATATGATGAAATTTGGAATCAGGATTGGAAAGCTATTTGGGGAGAAGGAAGCAAGGACCCTGAATCTCTTGACAAAAACGCTTTAAAAGAAAAAATGGAGTCAGTTACAAATCGATATGATGGACTTTCCAAAAAAAATACAGAATTTAAAAGTGGCTTAAAGTTAACTGATCCTGTATTAAAAGAAAAGATTGAGAAATTCAGAGTAGAGTTTGGACTAGCAACTAACTATAGAAGTAATGCTGGAAAAGCTGTAACTCAAGGAGTAAAAGGAGTAGCTCCGTTGAAAGGAAGAATGGAAGAAGCTCAAAAATCAATCAAGCTTTCCGATCAAAAACTAAGTAACGCTCTAGTTAGCTTAAATGAAATTGAATCAAAATTGGGTGTTAGCCGCAATTAAAAATCATAACAAAATATAACATGGTAAAATAATATTTGGATTGGTGTCCGATACATATTATTAAAATTAAGATGGTTCAAGTCGGAGGAAGGCACCTTTGGGTGTCTTTTCTTTATGGGGCACGGTAACGATTAGATCTTCTGGTTATAAAATAAAACAGGCCCCCTAAAGGAGCCACCTTATCACAGACATATTATTCTACTTTTTTTCTTCTTTGTAATTCCATGCTATTTCTACTACTTCTTCGGGAGTCAATTCTTCATCATTCCAAAAAATTAAATCACTTGGAGCAGGGTGAGGTACACCAGAGTTATTAAATTGATGAACATAGTTACTGTGTTCATCTTCAGGTAAATCAAGATCATAAATTTTTTTTACAAGCTCAAGCAGTTCTGTTTTCGTCATTTTACATGTCATGTTTTTCATCCTTCCGTTCAATTTATAGCCCTTTGTTCCCGAAATGGTATGCGGGATCTAAAACGTTTTGATGCATTTTAGGAGATACAATTATTAGATTATCAAGATTATAGACATCTCCACCTTTATCAATAGGCTGTTTATGATGTAGTATATATTTATTATGGTTCCCATAATGTTCTGCTCGTGGTGAGTAAGGTGCCTTACCTTGTTTCATAAGTTTTATATTCATAGGACTAAATTCTTTAGCATAGCTCGAATCAGAAAGTGTTTTCCAAAATTCTTCTCTAAAATCGTCAAAAGATTTGAATTCTCTTCCTACTAATTTTTCTCGAACTTCTTGCGGAATAATACCAATAGCACCATCATTATACATTAACTTCTTTTGGGTACCTAAACTTCGTTCGAGGTTAAAACTTGAGGTCACTGTACCTGGGGTCTTTCTTTTTACCGCACTTGAAGTTTTTGCAAACATATATGTATCTGATGGTCTAATAGTATCAACTTTATAATCTATCTTACCATAAGCGAAAGCTGGTTCTAAACGATTTTCTAACTGAAACTTGGACATAGATGATAAATTTTTTCTCCATCTCGCACTATTACCTACAGCACCCGCACCTCTTGTGACAAGTCCAAAGAAAGCTAAATTATTCGCTCCGTATGCTACTGATTCCGTGATACTTTCTGCATCTCCATATTTTATGTTCTCCACATACCAATCTGATAAAACATTTCGTATAGCATACATCTCTTGGACTTCCTCGTCCAACTCATGTTTTAATGTTCCAATAGGATTATTCCACATATCTTTCATAAATTCGTATTTATCTCTAAATTCCTCTTTCATATCATCAATAGAACTCTCTACAAAGTCCGTAAGTCCATATTTTGCATCTTCCAATGCGTCCATTGGATCATCCACCAAGTTTCCGAAAAAGTCGGATGTTTTGTTCCACCCTTTTTTTAATGGATCAAAAATAGTGTCTCCTGCAGCCTTCCCGCTTCCTCGCTGAAAGGCGTCCCATAGCTTGCCCATCTGATTAAAATCCCCAAACGCTTTCTCATCCGCTTCACGGAATGTTTTCGCAGCCTTCTTTAGTTCGAGTTCAGTATGATGTAAATGCTTAACTAAATCATCCATACTCCTCTTTTTTGAGAAAAATTCATCGAAAAACCGTTGATATGCCATCCCTTCCCAAGACATCTGTAATTCGAACGTGACTTGTAAAAGCTCTCGAATTACACTTTCCATAGACTCTCTATTTCGTGACATGGAATTCGCAGCTGCTTCTAATTTATCTGGGTCAACACGTACTTGTCCCAATTAATTTCCTCCCTTCACCTATATGTATAAAACTTCTAGTACAAGTATAGAAAATTCATAGGGGGGTACAGACATGATTCGTAAATGTGTACTTTTTACATGATGTATAAATTTCTAATGAATTCTATACTATAAACATCGCTATATCAGTTCTGAATTTTCTTTCTATTAACAGTATACTAAAATAAGGGAGACTTATCTCGTTATTTTAGTATACTGTTAATAGAATTAGGCTTTTGTAATTTACTCCACATATAATTTGAATGAAATCATGATGGCTTGTTTATTGACCAAGAAATAAATATATGGTATGTTTACTGTAGATTAGATATATATTGAATGCATATTTAATGTATATAAAGTATAGCACTTAACTTAATTGCATAAACTAAAAAGACAGGATGCTGGAAACATCCCGTCCGATATGTAACTGCCGCTGTAAGGTGGTTGGTTGCAAGTTTTTAGTTATTTTCTTTTTGAACCACCTTTTGTCTTGCCGGACGCGGTGGTTCTTTTACGTTTATTATTACTTTTAACTAACTTATTTGCATAAGCAGTTGCATAAGTTGTTACGAATACTGTAATGAATAGCTTCGTAGCATCTTGTAATAATTGAAGTAAAAAATCCATATCGGTTACACCTCCTTTCCCTCTTTAATTAAGAGAAAGAAAGGGTGCAACCTCCCACCGCACGTCTTCAGTTACTATCTACATTATACCATAACCCCTACTGTATTAGGATATTATTAAATTAACCCTTTTAATTTTGATAATAGCTTTAAATTTGAAAAAGAAGTTTCTTAGTATGTAGACTAATATCTAATATTAGTTAGTTTACTATAATATAAATATGTATACTTGAAGTTTTCTTTTTCGTAATGTATTTTCTATGTTTTATATCAAATTACTTTCCTCTATTGAACGCCTCTCATACTATTAAGTAAACAATACCTTATTTTCCAAAAATATCAATATTATAGATTGTGAAACTTTTTCTCTTATAATCAGTTCCTTTTTTTGTAATAACAGCAATTTTGACTGAACAAACAAAAAATGACCTCTCAAATTCGCTTGTAAACGTCATTTGTGTTTCAGGTAATACAATTAGACCTGATAGTTTATAAGTTTCTTAAAAACAAAAACAGACCCCTTATAACGTTTTTTTGTTTTTTCGGGGTCTATTTTCTCTGAAATTTCTATTCTTCTATGTCTTCTTTTACTTCTGCGGTTAAAATGTCTTCAGCAAACTTCTTGTAGCCATTATACCCTTTCATTTCAGCCTTTTTCTTTATTGCTTCCAATACCTTTTCATCAAGGTATAGACTTAAATGCTGCTTTTTTTCTTTCGACTCCTCTTTTGATCTATTTTCAATTCTTTCTTTGAAAATTTCCAAATCGGATTTTAAGTATAATCGTTCAGTAGATTTCCCTTTAGCAATCTCTTTAAAGGGCAATATCCCATCTTTAGCCGCATTATGAACGTAAGTCTTAGATTTATTTAGAAATTCAGCTGCCTCTTTTAATGTTAAAGAGTCTTTGTATAATTCCTCTAGCTTTTTTACGTCTTCTTGCTCAAAACGATATCCGCCATCTGCTTTCCAGGTAGCCAGATTGATAGGTTCGATCTGTTTATACTTAATTAAATAGCCTAATTGATTTTTGGTTAAACCTACCCTATCGCATACCTCTTCTAAAGATAAATAGTCCATTTCTCACCTCATCCGAAACTCTCACTCTAGCTGTTGTTTGAATTTTCTTAGTTGATACTTTGTTAAACCTGTTTCTTTTACTACATCTGTGATTGAGTACTCCTTATACTGAAGATACTTAAATGGATTTTCCATATAACGTTCTCGTACTTTATTAAATGTACTCTTTTTCGACAAAGAATTCAATTGCTCTCCTTTTTCTCGTATGGAATCGAAAATGGGACAACCTTTACAATGTTTGTAGTTTCTCTGTTTTGCCTGTTCTTGCTCATCTGTACAATTCACTGATAGGTTGTTCAGAGGGCAAATTGAACAATGGGTACTTTCTAAATTGTGGATTTCATGTAAAATTTTCAGACGAAGATGAGTCAAAAAAATCTCCTCCTACCGCATTTGGATTGAAATGTACAAAAAAATTAATTAAACATTTCCATTATACATCATCTAAATAGAAACGTTAAATTTTAAGGTGAATATAAATATTTAATCATTTCATTTTATACCACAATAAATTATCAATTTATTGTGGTATAATTAGAATCATAAAAATTGATATAAAAATATATGTTTAATATTTCATTCTATAAAAAAGGTTGTGTTTAAATTTGAATATTATAAATTATGAACATAATAACCAAATTGTAAAATCAAAATCAGATTTTTTTGATAGCAGTCATTTTGAAAAAATTATGGGTTTGGGTATCCGTAATATTGACTACTCCCAATTAAGTGAAGAATCATTAGTTTATTTATTTTTACACGATGAGCCTTCTTTAACGAAAAAAAGAAGTGAGCGAACAAAACAACAGTATCTTCACGATCTTTCTCATTTTCTTCGCTACATAAAAGAAAAAATCGGAACCATCCGGGAGTTATCCCATAATGATATGGAAATCTACTTCTATGAATTAAGTAAGAAATATGCTGCGACCACATTACGTAAAAAGAAAACAGTAGTTCAGCAGTTTTTAAAATATGTGCATGATAACAACGGACTCTCAGACAACTTTAGTAGTCGTCTTAAAAAAGTATCTGTTAAAAAAGAAGAGCTAGTCAATCGTGACCTTTATCCAGAAGAAGTTACCCAGATATTAGATGAACTGAAAAAATCCAACTATTTTGTTTACACTGCATTTTTTCTGTTAACTACAACAGGACTACGAATCGAAGAAATCGCAACTGCAAAATGGGCAGATTTGGTCTTTCATTCATCTTTAAGTGCCTATCTACTTCGTGTTGTTGGTAAAGGGAATAAAAGTAGGGAAGTTCGTATCTTTGAAGATACATTGGATGCTTTATGCCATGTTCGAAGTTTACGCAAACAAACAACAGAACTAGATGCATCGAGTACCTCCGCTTTTCTCCCTAAAGCTGATGGATCAAATTATCGAGCGGACTATCTCTCTTCTCTTGTGGCCGAAAAAATAGAAGAAATAAATTTAGATTTTCTGCGTTACCGACAAGATAGAATCACTCCTCACACTTGTAGGCATTTCATGGCTAATTACTTAATGGAAAAGGGTGTTGAACTAAAAAAAATAAGGGACTATTTAGGGCATGAATCTATCATGACTACAGAACGTTATTTAAGAGAGCGTACAAGACGTCAAAACTTGGCCACAATAGATATAGGAAATTCATTATTTTAGTAAGTATATATAATAGGAAGAAACTCGATTGATGTATCGTTTTCTTCCTATTTTTCTGCTCATAGAACTTTAAATATTTCTCTTTCATCATAACATTTAAACTAATTATTACAAGTTATTTTTAATTGTGACTTATTATTAGTCATAAGGATACAATTTTCCTTTTCTGTTTTACACTAACGTTATAAATCAGAAAGGAATAGGTAAAGATATGTCCCATTTAAGCAAACGACTTGCTGAATTGCGAAAAAAACGAGGATATACACAAGCCGATATATCACATCGCCTAAACATCGCCCGTACTACTTATGCAAATTGGGAATATGGAAAAGCTGATCCTGATGCAGATTCGATAATGCGGATTGCAGAGCTACACAATATCTCCATAGATGAATTGTTCGGAAGAAATAATCCTCTAGAAAGTAAATTAGAATCCATTAAAGTAGCATTAGCAGATATGCCTGCTGAAAAGCAACAAGAAGCGCTAGATGTTCTTATTGATTATACATATTTCATTAAGAAGCACTTTCTATCATAAGGTAAAAAGAATAAGTTTGAAATTCATGAAAAGGTATGTGTTTGGATAATCCATCCATACCTTTTTGATATTTGTGAATAATAAACTCTACATTACGATCTAAATACATCAGTAGCAGCTAATGTCTTATTTAATGCATCAAACTTATTATGTTAACAAGCCTATATAGTATAATTACATCTTTATAATGCCAAAGATCTATTTCTTCTTTTGTCTGCGTAGCTCATATTAACAATTAATTTCGTATTGCTTGGAAAAATAAACAGCCATGCATTAATCTCAATAACAAGAACGTTCGTTCTTGTTATATTCCTACTTAACTTAAATAATCAAGTCGTTTCACGAAAGTACGTTCCTTTTCTAGAAAGGAATTATGTATTATTCTTGAATTTACATTTATATATATAGAATAAAGTATGTTTTGTGCTAAAATGAATGTGATATGAAATATTACTAATATATTTGCCATTGTAAAAGTAGTGTTTTTAGAATCATGTTGGTTTAAGTCAAAGAAAAAGACATCTATATAGATGTCTTTTTCTTTGTAATGTACTAAGAAGAATGTTCTTATTTAACTAATTGCTGCTGGATTTCCTTAATTAAAAGTTCAGCCCCTTCTGGACTAAGAACAATTTTACCATGTGCTAATGATATATTTTTTTCTGAAATATCACCAGTTATTGCACAAGCATCATAAGATTTATATTTTTGTAAAATAATCTTCTCATCTTCTACAAATATTTCTATAGGATCTTTTTCTGCAATTCCTAACGTTGTTCTTAACTCTTTCGGAAGAACAATTCGCCCTAATTCATCTACTTTTCTTGTAACACCTGTTGATTTCATGTTTATACCACCTTTTATTTTTAATATTTCTAGCTACTTTCTGCATTTCATACCACAATTATATATCTAAATTCCTTTATCGTCTTTTACCTCGTTTC
Source organism: Bacillus thuringiensis (assembly GCF_001595725.1). Classification (GTDB taxonomy): domain Bacteria; phylum Bacillota; class Bacilli; order Bacillales; family Bacillaceae_G; genus Bacillus_A; species Bacillus_A thuringiensis_K. Next base: position 266,123 of record NZ_CP014284.1, on the reverse strand, counting down.
CCTTTTTTAAGGATAATATGTCACTGATTAGGAATAATAGAGAAACCAATGGAACTGTTCCTTTGATATTGCTAGTGTTTGCACTCATTTTTTAGTTATAATCCATAAAAATAAATAACCTTATATAAAGATTGTATAATCATAATAAAAGTCGCACAATAATAAACTCCATGAGGTTTATTGTTGTTCAATTAAATTGCTAGAAATTCCATAGCAATGCTATTATATCTATGAATAAGTAAAAGGATATTCAATATGACTAGGTGTATCTACTTCCATTTAAATTGAAATTTCAACTATATACAGTAACACTTTTAATATAAGTAAGGGAGCGATTACTGTTGAAAATGACAAAAGGAGATGCAATACTCCGTTTGCTGACAGAAATTAAATTAGAGCTGAAGGAAACAAAAGAAGCGATTGAAAAATTAGATGAGAGATTAGATAAAATAGAAAAGCAAACACTTTCTACAAATTCATCTAAACCTGCTCTAAATAATCGAAAAGAAAAAGATTGGAAATATCCTTCTAAGATGAAATGAATTAGAGGGATATTTTTCATTTTAGAATATGTCCCCTAGCTCTTGCTAGGGCTTTTTCTATGCACAATATTAATTGCATCATAAGTATACACACGTTATAATAGTCACCTAACTACATATGAAGAGGTGCAAAAAATGAATAAGACAGAATTAACAAAAGTAATAGCAGAAAAAGCAGAACTTACACAAAAGGATGCAGCTGCAGCAACACAAGCTGTTTTAGATACAATAACAAATGCGCTAGCAAATGGAGAAAAAGTACAGATTCTTGGTTTTGGTACATTTGAAGTACGTGAAAGATCTGCACGTACAGGACGTAACCCACAAACAGGTGAAGAAATGCAAATCTCCGCTTCAAAGGCACCTGCTTTTAAAGCTGGAAAAGAATTAAAAGAAGCAGTGAAATAATTATATATAGTCAAAAGGGTTTGATATTTATCTCAAACCCTTTTTTAATAGCCTTTTTTTCATAAAACAAAAAATATCATCCAAAGTTTATATAAATAATATAGATTCCCCAAAGAATGTAACTAACTTGTGTTATGATATACATTGTAAATTCGAAACCAGTGAGCTTTCTTTCTCTTTTTATTTTTCGTAAATACAGATAAAAACAAAAAGTAGATAAAAGCATTAAGAATACAGAAACATTATATATATTCTCTATACTAGTAATAACCGATCAACTCCTCACCTGAAAATTAGTTAGTATAGAATAAGCATATCATATGAAAGTTTAACTTACTTCAAATCTACTTTTTTCAAAAGAATATACTTAATATTTTCATATTTAACAGAAATACTTGTTTAAAAAGATAAAAGAATCTCTTTTGCATCAATATATTCACAAAAGAGATTCTAATTTTAGTTCATTTACTTATAAGATATCAGGCTTATAATTCATGAGGGTTAGGTGCAATATAAGCTGGAGCTGGCCCGCAAGTTACTGCAAAAGCAAATAACAACGCAGGCTTATATGGTAGCCCAAGCAACGAAAGCATTCCCAATGCTCCCCAGTAATCCTCTTTCTTAAGATACGATTTTATTTGATTAAAATATGATTTACTAATGCCTAATGCATCCTGCCAACATCTTTCCCAAACGTTACTAGAGTACATATTAGATGGAATTTCTTCATCATTCATTACATAAACACCAGCTATAATAGCTGCTTTTTCTTCATTGTTATATGAAGATTTCGCTAATTCTTCTTTATTAAGAACATACTTACCTGTTTCTTCATCTTTTACCATTAATACCGAAAATATATATTCTAATTCTTTAACTTGAGCTTCTAATTCCTCGTGTGTTGCGTTGTATTTTTTCCCATCCTCTATAGTTGCAGCTGAAGCGAGAGTTGGGACAAAAACTAGAGTAAGAGTCATTAACATAAACATCATTTTCTTTAACATAGTGAATTAACCCCCCAAATTTAATTTTTTCTTCTCCTCCCAAAACTATAAACTTACTATTTGAATTTCCGATTTTCACTTAAAGCATTTACATGTATCGCCCTCCATTTCCAATATTTATAATAATAGTAATATAACCAACTATAAATGTATATATTTTACAATCGATTCACCTATTACGATTATTTGAATTTCGATATATAACTATAAAAAAAGTTATTATGTCTACATAATGGCTTTTTTTCACCAATCTACTAGCATAGTTCTAAATATAGAAAAATATCCTAATAATATTTGAGGAAATCATATTCATATAATTTTATTTTTGTATATTAAAATTATATATAAATGCTATACTAAGATGAATCAAGAAGCATCCAAGATTCTTTGATTAACCACTACATTTTCCTTAAAGGGGTGCCGCCACATCGCTATCAAGCTAAGCTCATATAACGTCAATCATAGTAGAGATTGCTTCTTTTTTCTAAAGGCTACATGTAGGAAATTTAAAGATTTGCATACGAAATAAACCCTATTGGGTTTCATTTTTTTTGAATTAAGCCGCCTGATTATCAGACATGGTACAATTATAAACGACACCTAATATATCAAAGACTGTTTTCTTCTCATATCGATGAGATTTTCGCCCATTTCGCTGTAGGAGGTTGAACAGGCGAATGAGAATCTTTGATAGCTCTTGGGTGTCTTTCTGCATAGCTTGGAAAAATAGAAGAAAGTAATCTTTAATCATATATATGGCCTTATATTCACTCAGTTCTCGTTTCTTTTTTATAAGAAGTAATTGTCGCATTTGAAACATAGTAGAAGAACAGAGTAGAAGAACAGAGTAGAATGGCAATCAATTGCCCATACAAATGACATTCCAATCGTTCCCGTTTTATCTTCTTACAATGATGAATATGAAAGATGATTTCCATGTTTTAAATAAAATCTGTCGGGTAAAAGACTGGCGCGGTATCAATTGTGACCCGTTTCCAGCCTCTCCCCATAAGAACTGCTCGTGAGGTTTTCCCTCAAGCAGCTCACCCCATAAACTTCATCAAAAGGGTTATGAGACCTATCAAATGGCAGACACTTTCATCGAAAACTCTCTGCACTTTTCAGGGGAAGGACTTTCCAGTCCCAGTAGAGCCCCAGTACACCATAGAGATATTCGTTACTCCATCTCTGCCATCCGATGCTACGCTTTCGTCTTCGTTTCCTTCTCGTTAACAATGTGCGAATTTTCATCTCCGTATAATCACGTACTTCACTGAAAGCTTGACTAGAGTTCCCAATCCGGAAGTAGTTCACCCATCCAGTTAGTACAGCATTGATTTGTTTTATTAAGTCTTGTGCTGGCTTCGCTCCTGCGTTTTGAATGAGTTCGCGAATTTTTGCTTTCACTGTCGTGCGAGCTTTCTTCTTCGGGATCATGAAAACGAAGAATCCATTCTTATTTCGGTTCGGTATTCGTCTCAGGTCAAATCCTAAAAATCCGAAGGATTCTCCTTTTAGGACATTGACCATCTGAGTCTTCTCCAGATTCAGTTCAACTCCCAAAGGCTTTAACTGTTCCCACAGTCGTCGTAATACCAGTTCAGCCCATCCACTTTTACTAGAGTGTCCGCTTACAGCGATAACTATATCGTCGGCAAAACGGTGATAGTTTACAGCTTCGTAATTGCCCTTAGCTGTTTTGCGTCGAATGGCATCAAATGTCCAATCCACTTCATTGAGGTAAATGTTCGCGGCTAGTGGAGAAAATGGCCCCCCTTGCGGGACACCGATCTTTCCTGCTGCCTTAATTACCTGTTTTACAAGATGCATAACCTGTGGGTCTTGGACACGTTTCGCGATTTTCTCCAATAATATGTTGTGTCGGATTGTATCAAAGTAGCGTGACAAATCAACATCAATTATTATGGTCATACGGCGTAATATACTGCGTCGTACTTCTGCCAATGCCTGATGTGGAGAGCGTTTCGGTCGAAACCCATACGAGTTTGGACAGAAATCAGCTTCAAAAATTGCTTCTAATATGAGTTTTAGCGCTCCTTGTACTACACGATCTCGTATACACGGAATTTGGAGAGTTCGCATTTTGCCGTTTGCCTTTGGGATGTCTACTTTTCGATTGGCTTGTGGTCGGTATATTCCAGCTTGCAATTCCTCTTGAATACCCGTTAAGAATGGGATAACTCCTTCTAGTTCTATATCAGCAAAACTTTTTCCATCAATGCCTGGAGCACCGTTGTTTTTCCTCGCTTGTTGATATGCTTCGTGAAGGGTTGTCATTTTGGTAATGTGGGTAAATAGCCCCCAAAACCGGTGCGTAGGTTCAGACTTCGCCTTTCGATAGATTCGTTGCCTTAGTTCCTGCAAAGTGATGGGTGTTTTTGTCATGGCACCCTTTCCTCCTTTAGTCATACGAAATGTTTACAGGTTCGGACCCTTTCCTCCCCGCGCGTTTTGCTGCACGCAGATCTCTGGTACTACGATCCGTTCCGCCACCCTGACACCTACCGTTCTCACTTCCCGATCGCGGTTATAGAGACGGTCTCCTCGATGAGGTTTCTTCATCGGGTGTCGAGGGCTTCTCCAGTTTCCACATTATCTTTCTCTCCATGTCGCCGCTGATATCCCGCCGGTGAGAACTGCCGTTCCAGACTCGTTTCGGTCAGTTCTTGTTGCTTTCGCACGTTATCGACCGTCTCAGCCACCGGAATTGCGTGTAACGAGGCTACATCTACGTTCACTGTACGTTACAACCTGGAGATTTGCCCACATGCCTTTTGCATGTGATGTCAGAGGGCTTCGCCATGTCGCTTTCACTTCATGGCGCCTCTCAGGCTACGGGAGTGGAGTCTATTCTCCCGATTGGACTTTCACCAACTAGATAATGTGTCCTTATCTGGACACGCCGATTTGCCAACGTAAAGAATATCAATCATGTACTTGTCCCATCGGGACAATATTTGTAGGGGTATTTGTCATATATACATTGATACCGCTAAGTCGTTTACTACGAGCAGAATACTTCGTTCCCTTCTTTTTTTCTCTTACAGCCTGATCTTGTAATCGTTTTTGTTGCTGTTCTTCTGTAAGTCGATGAACAATTACACGGGCTGGCACTTTATCAATCATTCCTACATAAGCATCAGATATTTCGTATGTTTGCCCTGGTTGAAGAGAAATCATTAATGCCTCCATATCTATCTGTTTATATTCTGGTTTCTTCTTTAGTTTTCCATTTTGATAATAATCAGGATTAGGATTTTTTTGATAAATACGTGTATTTGATTTAATACGAGAGATATAGTAAGCCTTTTTATCTTGTATATGTTGCAGATCTTGCAGATGAAAATACCCTAAATCCCGAATACACAAATCATTTTCTTTCACGGTTGGAACACACAGAGAATCATAAGTTCGATCATGTTGTTTTCCTGGACCTGTATGAATATGTAAAAACTGTCCACTTAATAGATCATACTCCAATTGAATTTTTAATCCTGCTGTATGACTGCATCCTCCAGCACCTGGATAAACGCTTGAAAAGGAATTAGGTAGTTGAAATGCAGTTGAATCTAGAATACGAATACGTTTAAAAGCAGAAGTACAGGGAGAAGAAAACGATACAGATGAAGCTAATTTTTGGTTTAGTAGTTTGGCTAATATCTGTTGTAAAAAGTGAACGGCTTCCTGATTAAATCGTTGATTCAGTCCCTCAGGGCTGATAAGCACTTCAGTTGATGATTCTAATCAGCTAGATAGCTGAGTTAAAGAAGTCGTAGCAACCTTTTGGCTCATCCACACACATAAAGCGATTAAATCCTTTGCTTGGTACTTACTCAGTCGCTGAACAAAACCAACATTTCTAGCAAGATCCTGTAAGGCATTTGGAGATAAAAATCTTTAAATCTCTTGAGCAAATAATTGTAATTCAACAGATATAGAAATAGACATACACAAACGCCATCCTTTCCTATGATTCTACAAAAAGAATAGCGTATTTTTTTATTTTAGAGGGTATTTTGTTTTGTTAGCTTGATAGCGATGGGGTGCCGCCACATCACTATCAAGCTATAATTATAGATTATCCTCAAAATGAAATATTTATCTTTCTATAGTGATCTATGAGCCTTTCACTCATTTTTTCGTTTTGGGGAACAATGAATTTCTTAGCTTGATGGGCATGTGGCGAGACTTCTAAAACACCTATAAAATTTCACATCTAAAAAATGAAAATATGCATATTTTAAAATTAAATAACAATTTTGTAAATATATAGGTTATAATAGATGTGTAGACACTCTCCGAGTCTCCTAAGTATCTATTTTTCGATACGAAGTCTCTTTATAGACTTCGTTTTTTTATAAATAATAAATTTATCTAAAATCCCCTAACACCCTCAGAATCAAAAACAAAAGTATACATTCAAAACACTGTAAATAAAGAAATCAGAATATCTTTAAACAAAAAAGAGATTCAAACAAATTTTTTATATAAATACGATTATGATAGCTGTATACACAAAATTAAGGAAACTACTTATTAACGTGAAAATATTTGCATAAAATGAACATGTTTTCATACTAGAGAATGAGCACTATTCCCCAATAGTATGAATATGTTAAATTAATGCATTATTTTCTATTTAAGAGAGGATAGCTACACTATAAATTTTCATAAAATGTTCAAAATATATAATGGAGTTGATACATTGAATCTATTAAAAAAGGATATTCACAAAATTGAAGAAATATGCTTGGGATTTGGTGTAAGTTTGGAGCTGATAGAAGCTGTTATAAGTAAATTGGGGTTTCAACAATGGCCTAAAAATAGTGAAGATAACCTGAGAATGCTTTATCAGTCATGGTGCAAAAATGTTCCGCAAGATAATATACATAAAAGGATTTATTTTGGAAATCAAATGTCAGGTCCATTACCAATTGGAAATCCTTCAGAATTCTTTTCGAATTTTTTAGAACATTCAACGGGAGGGACATGTTGGGGACATTCAATCGGTTTATACAGTCTGATAAAAATTTTAGGATATGATGTGCGCGCTGCGGCAGGATCGATGGTAGGGCTTACTCCACCAGAAAATGGTCCAAGTCATGGCACGGTCATTGTTACAATTGAAGATCAACAATATTTGGTAGATGGTATTTTAATGATTGAAGATATTGTTCCTTTATCCCAAGGACGTCCTTCAATCGGAGGACCTCTACCTTTTACAATCAAGATATATCCGAATTTTAATGATTTGTGGGATATTGTATTTCGAACGGGTCACAGTGAGAAAGAACTTACCTGTAGGTTAGAGATTGATAATGTCGAATTTTCATATTTACAGGAGCGTTGGGAAAATACTCGAAACTATAGCCCATTTAATAGTAGTTTATTTATTCGTAAAAACATTGGGAAAAAGGCTGTTACACTTAGTCGAAATAAACTTTTTCATTTAAATGAAGCTGGTAATATTACAGTTGAGGAAATAGTAACGAATCTAGAAAAGAAACGAATTTTAATTAACATATTTGATTTGAGTGAGGAAATTGTTAATGTAATACCGTTGGATGACCCTTAAAAAAATTGGACTTGTCAACATTTACTGAACACGAAGGGTTCTGTTGCAAATGTTTAGCTTACTCTTTAAAATTTTGCAACAGAGCCATAAATATTGGTTTGGGACTTCTATTTAAAGGTTAATTTAAGCATAATGAAGGCCAAGCATATATCATATATTGAAATGTAAGACAATCAACGTGTTCTATTTAATCCTCAGTTAACGCTTCTTTTCCCATTAAGAGTATCTCTTGCTATGGATGCTCTCTTTTTATTGAAAAAATTGGACACTTGAATGTGGTTATAAACATGTAATAGCGATTATCTTAGGCCTACTGTGATTGGTTTAGCGTCTTATTTGTTGTTAAGGAAAGATAAGCGATATTAAAGTTACGGTTCATCTATATACCACTTGCATTATTCGAATTCATCTTTGCCGGATTCTAAGTATTGTACAGAAAATAAAAATAAGGTTATGAATCGAAAAAGCAATTAACTAGATTAATTGCTTTATTGAACTCGTTTTGCGATTTCTCTAAACAAACGAACACAACGAACAAAAATAGAGCTAGTTAATAAGTCGCTGTTTTTAGGTGTATAGTTGAAGATAACTACAATTTTTAATTATCCATTTTCTAAACGCATAATTATTTTGTTACTGCTCTGTAAACATTTAAATTCTTTGGCTTAAAGGTTGTATTGTTATCTTGCTTATCTACACCATTCTTGTAAAGGAATTGAATTGCTTCATTTGGTTTATCTTTAAAACCATATTTATCAACTATTAAGGCCAATGTTGCCGACACTTTAGGAACTGCAAGCGAAGTCCCAAATTTAAAAGAGTACGAACCTCCTATAGTAGTACTCATAATATGTTCCTTTTCAAAAAGTTTGTCCTTAATCCAAGTTTCCGGACCGTATTTACTTAATAAACTCAAATCACCACCTGGAGCCGTTATATTTGTAAATCCTTCTCCAAAGTTGGAGAAAACTGAAATTTCATTTGATGGTCCTGTTGAAGATACAGTGACTACGTTTGGTATACTTGCAGGAATATCCAATACATTCCCTTCAAAAATTATCTCTTTAGATTCTAAATTCATTTTGAAAAATTCATTCATTTGATTTTTATCCTTTACATTTAAACCATCATTACCACTGGCCGCAACAGTTACACTCCCAAGGCTTTTAGCATAATTTATAGCTCTTTTATAACCTTCAATTTCCGCAATATCTCCTACATATTTCTTTCCATTCAATAAATATGTTCCATCCAACAAATATGTTCCTAAACTTAAATTTATAACATCAACATCATCTTTTGCTGCTTCTACAATACCCTTCATTATCCAAATTGACTCGCCTCCTAATCCACCAAATACTCTATACGATTTAATACCTATTCCTGGAGCAACTCCTTTTAACAACCCATTTGCAGCAATTTGTCCAGCAACACTGGTACCATGGCCTAATATGTCATTAGTGTCATGCATATTTCCAGTTTCATTCGGTTCTCTGCCTCTTAGTCCACTTCTTGGAACTAAATTTTTAGAGCCAAAAACGATATTATTTTTTAAATCTGGATGTTCCTGATCCAAACCCGAATCGATAATTCCAACGATTACATTTTTGGTTCCAGGAAATATTTTATAACTTTCACCACCATTAGTAATTTTTTTCATATCCCATTGATAATCCCATTTACTATTATTTAACTCACCAATACTTTTATCATAAATTGGTTGTTTATCACTAACCCTTACTGAGTTGTTAAAATTTTTAATAATGGAGCTATGACTGATTTTTTTCATATCCTTCTCTTTTGCTTTCATCTGCAAAACCCCAATTTCCTTAATGGAATATAAAATTTCCCCATTATATTTACTAATTAATTCTTCTGCACTTTTATAGTTCCCATCCTCTTTTAATACAATTGTATAATAGTTTTCTACATCCTGTTCAGCATGGACTAAATCTACGAATTGAATCGTTGATAATAAAATAAAGCAAATAAAAATACATTTTAAAAATTTCATATAACAACCTCCTCAATCATTAATGGATTAATAAACTATTAAAATAATAGAAGGACAGCTAAACTACTAATAAATTTTTATGACTTTAAAGAACTTATAGAAATACCATCATCCTTTCCTTAACTAAAACATAAATAAACAAAGATTAGTCACAAATTTTTAACATATGTAAAATTGCATATTTAAATAATTATATTGGATTATATTGTATAATATAATCAGAACCTTCGGAAATACGAAAAGGTTCTGATTATTTAATAGGAGGGATTTTTATGTTGAAGAAATTAGTAATAGGAGCTGTATCTACTGGTATTATGTTATCTGGTGCTGGAGGTGTACTTGCAGCTGAAAAACCAGCAATGGTCAAAAATGAAGTAACAAACTTTGTTCAACCAAGAGATACTACTGTTTCTTTAGGTCTTAATAGTACTTACTATATGACTGGTTCACGTTTTAGTATCCTATATGGAAGCAACGTAGTTTCTCTTTCTGGAAATAAGGTCACAACTATTGGAGAAGGGACAGCCCAAGTAGCAGCTTACAAATCTAATGGAGATTTAAATGGTGTATATACATTCGTTGTAAAACGTTAATTTTTTTTACTTATACTTACATTTTTCATAACTTATTGTGATATAGATATTGTTTTAAATTGTTTGTACAAAATAAATAATTAGTACTTTTAGGCATATGAAATAATATAGTATCTCCACTTCTTAAATAGCGTAAATTTAAAATAATAAAACAATAAAAGATGTTATAAAATGGAATTGAATCTTATCAATAGGTTTTCCGCGCTATAAATAATGAGATATTCTATGTGTCCCATATATCTGCTTTAAACTAAAAAGAACTTGTAGTAATCACAACAAGTTCTTTTTAGTTTTCTTATTGTATTAGAAAAGAGTCCTTCTAAATATAGCAGAAATAATAATGAAGTGTTTATTTCTCGTTTGCTAATTAAAATATAGAATATATCATTCAACAGTTAAAAAATAAGAAAAAAGAGAAGAACCACCAATATTCTTCCCTTTTTCCTATAATCAGGGTTTCTATATTAATGAATATAGAAGAGTATAAAATGTTGGATGCAACAGTTTATACTTAAAATTATAGCAAGAGTAACAGGTTTCTTTTTATGCAATATTGCATAAAAAATCGCAGAAAAGAGTTCCTACGACTTTTGGGTGAATATTTTCTCATATAGAATTCTTAATTCTAGGTTCGTTTCTGTACCTTAATCAAGGATGAAGATAAAAAATAGTTGTTTTTTGTATGAGGAATTCTACATATCTTACTTTCCCTTAGTTTTCTTCAGTCGTATCATCTCTTCTATCACGAATTGCCCACAATTCTTCATGAGTGTATGCTTTTGAATTACCACTTAATTCGTAATCTACATATTTTTCAATTTCCTCAGGGTGCATTAGACCAAAAGCGACACCCTTAAATTCTTCAAGAAATTTATTCATTTTTACTACAATAAATTTATTAATTCTCTTATCAAATAAGTCTAATTCATTATACTCAAAATGGTCGTAAGCATATCCAAAATGAAGTAACTTCATAGTTACATTGGATTTAATTCTATTCAGCTCATTAATCACAATTTCTTGTTCAACCTCAGAAAATAATCTGCAGTTTGAAAGATATTTTTCAAACTAGGTGCTATGTTTGGTTTATTATCGAATAGTAATGAACTAAAAGTCCTTATTAATTTATAACAGCTTATTTTTAAATAAAAATTAAGATTATAAAAAGGTTTTATTTTAAAATAAAATGTACCCTATAGAATAGACACTTGAAAAAAGTCTATTCTATAGGGTATTTCTTGTATAATAAAAGGAAAATCGGGATCGGAGAATGTTGAAAATGACAAAAAAACTATTTACAGAAAGAGAAATTCAAATTCTATCAAATAACCTATACGTAAAATCTGTAAGTCAGAAAGGTATCACTTATACAGAGGAATTTAAGCATATTTTTATTGATGAAAATGAAAAAGGAAAGCTACCTCGAAATATTTTTGAAGAATGTGGTTTTGATATAGATATGATTGGAATGAAACGAGTTATGTCATCGGGAAGTAGATGGCGTGCTGCTTATAGAAAAAATGGTGTATTGGGTTTAAGGGATACACGTATCGAAAACGCTGGAAGAACTCTTGAGAGAGAGCTTACGTTAGAAGAAAAGTATGCCCGTTTAGAAGCCGAACGAAACTTACTAAAGGCGGAAAACGAATTGCTAAAAAAAATCAAACTTATGGAAGGGAGGATGAGAAGGAAATAATACTACCACCTAGTCAGAAATTCATCTTGATTCGTTCTGTCATCATGAAATACAACTTAAGGAATATGGTCAGTCATTTGTGTAAAGTAGCTGGTGTATCCCGTTCGGGATACTATAATTACTTTTCAGTTTCATCTCAAGAACAACGGAAACAAAAGAGTGATCGGGATGAAATCTTGAAGGAAATCATATTAAAAGCACTTCGATTTAGAAATAGAAAGAAGGGGGCTCGTCAGATAAAGATGACATTGGCGGGTCAGTTTCAAGTTGTCTACAATTTAAAGCGTATCCGTAGAATTATGAAGAAATACGAGATTATTTGTCCGGTTCGCAAAGCGAATCCTTATAAAAGAATGCTTAAAGCTACAAAAGAACATCGAATAGTACCGAATCAATTAAATCGGGAATTTAAACAAAATACCCCAGGGAAAACACTTCTTACAGATATCACCTATTTAGTTTATGGTAAGAATCAAAGGGCCTATTTATCTACAATTTTAGACGGCTCAACTAATGAAATTTTAGCTTACCATGTTTCAGAACAGATGACATTAGAGCTCGTAACGACAACTCTCCATAAACTAAAAAGGAATCCGCGGATTCGATTGACTGAAGGTGCTTATATTCATTCAGATCAAGGATCCCACTACACAAGCCCTACCTATCAAAAGCTAGTCAAAAAGCTAAATCTTGGACAATCCATGTCAAGAAGAGGAAACTGTTGGGATAACGCCCCACAAGAATCGTTTTTTGGTCATCTGAAAGATGAAGCTCATATAAAACCTTGCGCGTCCTTTAATGAATTGAAACAAGAGATTAAGAAATATATGACGTATTATAATCATTATAGATATCAATGGAATTTAAAAAAGATGACTCCTGTTGGATACAGAAATCATCTTCTTGATGTTGCCTAACTTTTTTCAAAATGTCCTTTACAAAGGGTACAGATTAAAATAAGAATACTCTTTATTATAACTTACGATTTGCATATTATTTTTTTGAAAATGTCGATTAAATTTTGGTATTAGCGACTCTATAAAATTGGGCTCTAAAACCTTATATGCACTTTCTTTCGTTATATATCCCTTAATTTTTAATATCTCAATTGTTTTAAAATCACGCCTGCGTTGTAACCAATTCACCATTTTCCTTGTTACAACAAAATCCTGATTCTTATTGAGTTCTTCGTATTTACTCATTTTAGCCAAAAACTCTTTTCTGTCAGTTAAATATTTTTTTATCGTTCCAGCATCTATTTTATTAACTTTCCCATTAATGTAATTATCATATAAATTCTTTAATTCTTTTCCTGTTTCCAAGTATTTCTGTTCTATTTTGTGAGGGATGAGTATTTCATACATCTCTAATTCTTTTTCCCAATTGCTAACAATTCCCTCAATACCTGGGAACATAAAAATTAAATTCTGCAATCTATATTTTTGACTTGCACTTCTCATTACTTCTTTCTTAGATACCCCTGAAGGATATTCTAAAGAAGAGAAATCATTAATACATGAACTACCAACATTTATTCTTCTTCCATTAAATTTATTTTTTATATGAAACACTAATTTATTATTTTTTTGTTTACATAGTGAGCAAGTTTTTCTTTCATTTTCATTTTCAATAATTGCATATGGATCAACGTCACCAATCCACTCGTTCCTACATATATTAATAACATTGCCTAACATTTCATTTAATAATAAAATTTCTTTCCGCTGTAGGGTTTCAAATACCTTATCAATTTCTCTAGCATTACTATTCAAGTTAATTTTTGCCAATTTATATAAGATTTGGAATTTTTCTTTTGGGTGCTGACTGTAGATTAATAATGCTCTATTATTTCGGTTTACAAATAAGTCTCTCGCAGTTTTGGAAATGACTATTTTTTCTGAAATCGGCAATAATATCAATCTCCCTTTATATGTAATCTTTAATTCAAAATCTCTACTAATATATATGGAGATACAGTTAATAATTTTTTTAATTATCCTAGAAGGTGCAAATTTTTGCGGATGTTTAAAGATCAAAGTAGAAATGAGTTTTACAAAATATACAAAATGTTAAACTCGTAGAACCTAGTGATAATAAGCACACATACTAGTATCACTTGGGTTTTATTAGGTTATTTAACGACGGATTTTACAAATTATAAAAAGGTGTAAACTTAATTTTACTTTTTACAGATGAATCTTCCTAAAAAGTGATATTTAAAATTGGATACTTATTTCATAGCAAAACAAAAAGCACCCATCATGGATGCTTTTTAAAATTATATATGTTTGTACTAGAACCGTTTTTTTAGATTCTTAGTAATAAAAAAGAATTCTTTAATAAACTATAATTATGAAATAAATCCACTCATTAAACTAATGAATTGACCAATCTTAGTTGCAACTTGGGAACCATCATCAACCATTGAGTTAATATCCGTTAAAGTCGCTTTTGCTCGTCTAAAAAGGGAGGGTTTTACAGTTTCACCTTGTTCTACATTTTTTGCTATTTCTTCAACAAAATCTAAAGCATCCTCTTTAACATCTGGGTTCTCTATAGATGTTTCTTTTAGCAATTGTATTAATTCTTTTGCTACTTTTTGAATATCATTATTTTCCCCTTGATTAATTGTTTGGTGAGCATCAATATTTCCTGTCTCTGCATAGTTTAATTGTCCTAAATTCCCTTGTACTAGTATCTTTGCATTTGGTTTCTCATCAATACCCAATTCGATTGCCATCCCCTCTAAATAATCTGTAATCTGATTTACTAAAAGTTTTACTACCTCACGATTGAACTCTCTTATCGTGTCTGAATACTTTGATCCCTTATAGAAAGCATATCCATAAGTTGTTAAATCTTCATATGATGTAAAATGTTCAGTACCATATTTTAAAAGTTGATAAATAAAGCTAATTTCTTCATCAATCTCTATAGGGATATCATATTTATGATTATAATTTTTGGATGCTCTTATTTCCTCAATGTTGTAGTCTTGAGTATGATTTTTTTGTATAAAATCATAAATAATTGGCTCGTTTTCTATGTGAGAAATAAACCTTTTAGCTAACCTCATAGCTTCATGTCTATCTTCTGCATTCAGTAAGTCACCAGAAACTCTTCTAAATGCTCTAGATAATATTTTAAATTGTTTAATAGGAATCACTGTTTCCAAATTAATTCACCCCACAATATGGACAAAATGGCGAAGAACCAGATTTAGTTAATATTGAAGTTTTCGCTTTTCTAGAACAGCAAGTATATTCAATTTCGTCTAGCTCGTCTTTTTCATACAAAGTTCTTGTTTTCTTTATAGGAAATGAAGAGTTAGATTTTACTTTAACATATTTATTTCCTCTCGTAGACTTTTTCAAGCCTTTAAACATGTCATTAAGCATTTTTGATGCTTCATTTGCTGCTAGTATTTTAGCATTTTCTATAATGTCTTCTGTATAAAAAGTTGAAAGGGGACTTGGGATACCGCAGCTAGGACAAAACAATTCTATAACATCTTTCTTTTGAACTTCATCTGTTTGAAGTTTAAATTCTTCGCCACATAATGAACAACTAAAAGAGGTAAAACCATCTAAATCACTTTGTTTAGAGATAATAAAATTTTTGCCCATTATAATAGCTCCTTTAAAAATAGATTGAATTTCAAATAATATATACTTTTAATAGTAAATAAACAGAACATTTTTAAAGATATATAACTATTATTTAATTCCTGCTAGTACCAATGGGGTATTAATTATGTTAGAAACCGCATTACAGAAATTGTTATCTTCTAAAATCAGTTTTCCTAAAAGATATATTCCTACAAGTAATAAAATTGTTTCCGCCATTACTATTCCTCCTCTCTCCCAATATGCGAACGTACATTCTCATTAACTATCATACTATACTGGAAATTAAATGTATAGAAAAATATGGTATGTATTATATAGATTGATAAGTATATGTGAATTTACAATTTGTGTGTTCCAAAAAGTACACCTTTAGATATAGTATATTCTATGCAGCTTAAACTACTTCAAAAGGTATCAAAATGTACTTAAGACACACTTCATAAGTACACACACTTTTTGAGATGTGTTTGTTGAATGATTTTATGCTTATTGGATGTCCCTATCAATTGGATACACCACAGAGAATCCCCTTGTTGTGCTGTTTATTGTTTTTAATATGTAATCTGGTACATGAAATTTTATGATTAAGTTGTTCCTTTGTTTTTCTTTTAAAATTCTTATAGCATTCTATATAAATCTTATGGTATTATATAGATAGAAAATTTGTTTCCATTGTTTATACTCTATTGTACGTAGCGTGAAGGACAAACCTTACGCCCAGTTAACTCGGGCGAGGTTTGTCCTTTTTTATTAAAGGAGGAATTTGCTATGAAAAAAGTCTATAAAATCGGAGCAGTTATTACAACTTTATGCGTTGCTTGTATCGCGATCTTTACTTTAACTAAGAATGAATCAGTCAAAACAGAAACTATAACACCAGAAAAAACAATTGTATCTGCTGCAGACGCAAAAGTATCACCTGAGAATATAAAAGAAATTTCAAAAGAAGAATTAAAGCAAAAAATACAATCCCATGAAGAGTTCATTGCGTATTACTATCAACCAGCCTGTCATTTTTGTAAAAAAGCTGCACCGGATATCAATCGTATGTCGAAAAAGCATGAGAGAACCATCTATCGTATTGATATCTCTACACCAGAAAATCAAAGTGCCTTTCAAGAGTTCGACATTCCAGGTACTCCAGTTGTTGTAGCTTATAACAGAGGTGAAGAAGTTGAACGTCTAGAAGGAGCTGTTTCAGCTGCTACATATGATGGATTCTTTGCAAGACGTAATTCGAGCGCTAGCTAGTATAGTGCTCGTTTTTCTTTGTAAGAAAGGAGAATTAACATGCAACAAAACGCCCGTATTCATTCTTTAGACATAATAAGAGGTATCGCCATACTATGTATCCTATTTGCGAATCTACCCACTATGACGGGACTAGATCCCTTTAATCAGGCAGGTTACACCGGTAAAGATAAAACGATTCGTTTTTTAGTAGATTTGTTTATACAAGCTAAGTTCTACACTATTTTCGCATTCTTATTTGGAGTAGGATTTTATATCTTTATGAAAAATACAGAAGCAAAAGGGTATCCCATGTATAGACTATTTATACGGAGACTGTGTATCTTACTAGTCTTCGGTTTACTCCACTTCACCTTTCTATGGTATGGAGATATTCTACATGCGTATGCTATAGCTGGATTTATTCTATTGTTCTTTTATAAGCGATCTACTCAGCTTATTTTTATAGCTGGTTGTAGTTTCCTAATGGTTAGTTATGTATTACATATTATTCTATTTTTGCGAGCAAGTTCTTCTATTACTGAAGTACCAAATTACTATCAATATATGTTTACAGGTAACACTACCAATCACACTGTAAATCTATTTATACATTATTCTCATCAAGTAAAAGCACGTCTTTTCTTTCTAATGACTCAGGAATTCCAGCAACTACTAATAGGAATTCCGGAATATATAGGCTTATTTTTAATAGGGTTATGGGCTGGTAAGAAAAATATTTTTAAAAGGGTACCGGAATTAATAAAGAAAATTAGATTTTTACAGTGGAGTTCGTTATGTATCTCATGCCTTCTCTCTTGTCCTATTCTCTACTACTTTATAAAAACAGATGTCTATTACTCTCAGGATGTACAACTATGGATTCTATTTGGAGGGAAAATGCTAGCTATATTCTATATTTGTACTCTACTGAGAGTTTGTGAGAATAAAAAATATATAGAATGCCTGCACCCCTTTATGAACGTTGGCCAGTATGCTTTAACGAATTACATCACTCAAAGCATAATTACACTTGTCATTCTTTCGTGGTGCTTTAAAGATGTCTCACACGTATATTACTGGCAACTATGTATCTTTGGGCTTGTAATTATTTTTGTACAAATCATATTCAGCAAGATTTGGAGTAAATATTTCCGTTATGGTCCTATTGAGTGGGTATGAAGAAAAGGAGTTTACAAGAAATAGACTATTTTTTACCAGTTACATGCAATTAACTGAAAAAAATGTTAAAATATTATATGAAAGATTAAAGATATATTTGTAGTTGTAAAATGGTGTTATTAAAATTAAAGTGGTTCAAGTCAGAGAAAGGCACCTTGTGGTGTCTTTTCTTTATAAAACATATAATGTATTATTAATATAAAATGATTTTTATTAGAAAGGAAAGTAATATGGATTTCCAAATAAATATACCTAATCCATTCCAAGGAGTTCCTGAGATTGCAGGGATTATTTTAATGATTTTTATCGTGTTATGTATTGGACTTGCGATTTTCTCAGACTGGATTCGAAGTATAATTCCTAATCAAACTAGACAATATATTCAATTGATTTTTATGGTACTGCTATTTGCATTTATCGTTATAGCAATTAAAAACCCTGAATATATTACAGCATTATTTTAAGAGCACTTGTAAAGGTGCTCTTTCTTTATAAAAAAAATCCCTACACCATGTGCAGAGAACAAAAAATGTATTATAACTACATATATAAATTCTTTACCAATATAAATACGGAGAAGGAATCAGATAAACTCTAGGATGATAACCACCTGGCCCTGCAGGGGGCAAATAAGGATGAGCTGTTACTCCCCCAGGATTGGTTGCGCTAGGTTGAGTAGGATGAAAATGAGGATAAGGATGAGATGGAACAGTATGAGCCGTTACACCTAATTGCCAATTACAAGTAGGAATCCCAGTAGGAGTATACCTAGCCATATGAACATGAGGATTACAAGAACTACCTGACTGATCAACTGTACCAATTTGTTGACCTACATATACCTGATCCTTTAATTTAAGACCAGGAAGCGGAGTTACATGAACATATTGAGTAATAAATTTATCACTAAAACTTCTTATCGAAACTAAATTACCCTTATTACACTCGTTTTTACATCCACATGGTTCATTACCAGATGATAACACATTAATATACCCTGCTTCTGCAGCATATACAGGAGTACCTATTTTAATATTTGGAACCTCCAAATCAAGTGCTCCAGGATGTGCAGCCCCACATCCTGTACTTTGTTTTATTCTTCCCAATAAAGGAACTCCTGGATAAGTATAAAATGGAGTATTAGCTAGTGAACATTCATTACAAATCTTAAAAGCAATAACATCCTCCTCAGTTGTATATCCTGGCATAAATTATCACCTCTCTAAATACAAAATTAATCAATTCCAATTTTGCTCTGTTATCTTAAGAGTATATTTAAAACTAACATATTTAGAGAATTGTCCATACATAATTAAGTAAACAACCTATAAAAGCCCAAATTACCAGAGGTCACCATATTAGTCGTATTATTTATTTTATTAATCATAGTTGGAGCTGCTTGCTTTTTCTAAAAAACTATTAGAAAAGGCACCCTTATATGGGAGCCTTTTCTTTATGTATATTATCTATTATCCGATTCACTAGTTTTATTATAAACACATTTAGCTTCTCCAAAAAAACCACCTGTGCCCCATTCTCCACCATAATACGCATACTTCCCAGGTGAACCATTATCTCGTATACTTGGATATGATTTTAGTTTATATTCATAAACCTAAACCATAAAAATATAAATAGATTACTACGATTATAATCCCCATAACAGTCATTAATAGGAGTTTACCATCAGCACCCGTAATAACTTCTTTTAGATTTTCTTTTGCTTGTTTTTTATTTTCTCCACTTGAAAAGAGATAAATAATGAAATAAGTAACCACTAAGAAGAATGAGAATATTATATCTATCATTACTTATGTACCTCCCTAATGCACGCTATTAATTTTCTTATACGTTTTAAGCTAAGATATCTGAAATCATAATGATAATAAATATATCCCCCCGATTAAAAGTGCCGCAGCAAAGACTAATATTATTATTCCATCAGGACTATTAAGAATTTCTTTTAAATTTTTTTTTGCTATTTGCTTAGTTTCTCCACTTGAAAAGAGATAAACAATGGAATAGAGAATTAGTAAGAAAAATGCCGAAACTACCTCTAACATGGCTTATGTACCTCCTAATATATATGTACCTTTAATTATCCAGTAATTTTCTTGCACCTTGTATCAGCCTGAGTAACCGGAATGCTTAGTTCAATAAAAGCCAAATGACAAAAATTACTCCTGTAACTGCTGCAGATCCAAAAAAACCTACCAACATTTTCCCCTCAGGACCATTAATAAGCTCTTTTAAAACTTCTTTTGCTATTCGCTGACCTTTACCACTTAAAACTATCGAAAGAATAAAGAATACTACCACTAATACAAATGAAGAAACTATTAACTCCATGACTTATGTACCTCCCTAATATATGTACGCTATTCATTAACCAATAATTGCCTTATACATTATATCAGCTAGGGTACACGGAAGTATAACAAATTATTTATATAGCTCATTTTATTAATTGATATATTAAAAAAAGACACCGAATAATTCCTTAGCGTACGAAATCCGCGTTTTGTTTGCAAGACCCCTTATAGAACTAATTGGGTTAAAGATGAAAGAAATGAAAGTAAACTTTAATTTTGCTAGTTACAGTATTTTTATTATGGGATTTATTCTGTATAAGTGCACTTATACAGAATAAATCCCTCTATTTACGCTTTTTCTATTCTAAAACCAAATACTCCATCTTTTACTTTTACTAAATGTTTTCCAGACCAAAAAGTATGTACTTTAAAATAGTACCAATCTCCATTTTTTCTTAAATATTCTTTAATCTCATAACCTTCTTGTATAAGGTATTCTTTAATTTCATTTTCTTTATTCCCAAACATACTAATTTCCCCCTTTCAAATAATTAAATTAAACCTATTAAACAATAAATAAAAAAGTGCAAAATCCATCGACAGATTTCGCACCAAAAACAGATAAAAAATACAATCACTAGAAACATAGGAGAGTGTTTCACCACTCATTATAAACCATATCTTTACATTTTTGTGTTGTAATTTAAAAATATGTAAAAATTCATCATTTTGTTTTTGAATTTTCTTTTTATCTAAGTTATACTAAACTACAAAGAAACAAATCTCCTTTAGGCCGTCAATAATTATGCTAACAACACACACCAAAAAACAAATTCCCGTGTAATGGAATTGGTTTTTTGGTGCAATTCAGTCAATACAGCAACTTGAACCCACATTTTCAAATATAGTCTTATTAAGTCTACCATAATTTTAAATTCATAAACATAAAAAAACTAAATCACTAGTAAGTTGCGCGAATCCGCTGCTTTTTCATCAAGAAATCTGGAGTATAACAACAATTAAGTTCATACTAACATGGACAACAAATGATACTAGTAACCTATTGGTACGCACATATACTACAGCAAGTACAAGTCCAATTAAAAAATATCCAAATATAAACGGAAAATCAAAATGCATGATAGAAAAGAACAATGCGCTTATTAGTATGCTCCAAGTTTGCTTAAACTTAGACATTAAAATGTTTATGGCCGCATAACGAAAAACAAACTCTTCTACTAACGGTGCAAGAAGAACAATTGAAATAAGTGCCACAGGAGATATTGCTGCAGCAGCGACTGTACTAGACGTATTTGCTGATTGCGTAGTTAGCTGAAATACACTCTTATCTAACACACTACCAACCATCTGCGCAAGAAATACGAATATGATCCCAACTAAAATCCATATGAATGAAATTCTTGATAATTTAATCGATAACTTTGGATCATTTATTAATTCTTTACTATATATAAGAAAAGTGATTATCAGCATAAGTGAAAACCCAATTAGTTCCCAATGCACAAGAAGTTTTTGAATTGCTTGCTGTTGGTTTCCCTGAATATCATACCAACCTGTCTTTGCTAGCAATAGTACACCTATTATCCCTACAAATTGTGTCATAACAAAATAAATCAAAATGACGAAACCCGATTTATATTTAATACCACTACTCATATTCTTAATTCCATCCTCCACTTTCATTATGTTTTCGCTACTGCTGATCGCAGTAACAATAAGTAAAAAAACTTTTATAAGTCTGCTTCAATAGCGCTCTTTTTTACTTACCCCAAAAATATCCGTACATAAGGTAAGAATATTTCTTTCATTATGATTTTTACATACGCTATGTTAACAGTATTTCTAACATATATTTCTCAATACCTAGCACCTAGAAATTAATCGAATTCATTGATACTATATTGGTAATCATTGTTTTCCTCTTATGCACTTTTGTAGAAGGGCCTGTTATCCTTTTCGGGTCCTTTTAATTTTTTATTAGTATTTCAAACTTAAAACATTGTAGTTTCATATTCATTTATGATGGAATTTTATAATAATAATAGTGGCATTTTGGTATGCAATATTCTTTTTATAATCATTTTTCAGTTCCCTCTGCATTACAATAACACTCTTCTTCCACCTCGTTGCACCGATCACAAATCTTTTGAACTTCAAAACCCTTAAAATCATAAATTGGTTGTACTTGATATTTTTTGTTGCATGAATCGCATTCTACCTCGTGGTTACCACCTTCCCATTTAGCGTGACAATCTTCTACAAATGACTTACAATACGGACATTGTTGAGTTTTTAATAGTTCCACCTCTCATTCCTCCTTTTCGATTAAACTGTTGCTGCTTCTTTGCGATAGTCAGCTACAATATTTCCATTTTCATCGTAATAAACTGTTTCATAATACGGATGACAATTATAGGCAGCCCACGGATCACTATAAAAAGCGACCTGTAAATTTAATCCCGATGTACTTCCAACAATAATTCCCGCTTGTCCACATACTTCAACTTTCATGCCTCGATAAGCAAACTTGATCCCTCTTAACTCACACATACGTTCAAATTGCTTTTTATCACCAAACATACATGTAATATCAGCAGTTCTTACTTTTCTACATCTCACATATTTCACAAATGTTTTAAAATCCGTTTCCCAAACCCCATCTTGTAAGTACTTATAAAATTGATACTTTGCTTTACCTGGCGTTTCTGCTAATTCTGTATGTTTAAATTCCTCGTCACCATCTAACCACAATTTGTAACTATTCATTTCTGGCTCCTCCTTTTGTATCCAAATAACGCTTTTGTTAAAAATCTAGTGTTTATATTTTACTTTTTTTATTTAGTGCAGAGACTATTTCGTATTTCAACATACTCTCCACTATCTTTTAATACTTGTAATGATGTATCGTTTTCATCAATAATTGCATGGCCACAACTACAATCCCAATGAATGACCGTTTCACATCCGCAAACAAGGCATTTAGGAAGTCTATATTCAGGGGTTTGATAGTCTTTCTTATCTTTGTATGTTAGATATGCTCCTTCAAATAGATATTTAACATCCCTGTCTGTCATAGATACCAATGAGCTACCGATGACATCAAAACCCATTTTTTTGATAAGAAACTCTACCCTTTCCTTCCTATTTCTCGGCTTTTTTAATTTCTTTTCACGGTTTTCACCTTCAAATATAGCAATTTTCTTCTTACTTGTTATTCTCTTATAGTGGTTTGTTTTTACACGTTCAATTAGTTCACCATTACACGTTTCAAATAGATAACAAGATCTTGTAAACGTCTTACATTTTAAAATCTCACCGTTTCTGATATCTTCGTAATAAAGACCTTCTTTCATAAGCTCACCCCCGTCTTATGCTTGTGTCTCTTTTAATTCCATCTTCAATTTCTCTTGAAATCTCACAAATGTTTCATTTGAAAATCGAACAGCTGCACTTGGATATTTGTACTGAAAAAAACCGTCGTCAAATTGTATCTTTGTTTTGTCGTACCAATATTGAAATGCTACTTCATTTGAGTAATCTTCCAAATCTACCTGTAATTCCTCAATAAGCTTCCATTCTGTCCTTGCATCATCTTCTGTAAAGCGCCCTTCTCTGCGATCATATAGCAAATTCTTTTTGATATAAGTAATGGTTCCTTCAATATCAATCACATCTTCTTTTGCAATTTTGCAAAGTATCTGATCCGGTCTTCGGCTAATTAAGTAATCTTCTATACTTTTGTTTCTTCCTAATGAAAACCAATGAGCAAAGTTACCGAAGTCTGTAACAGCTGTAAAAACTCCGGATTGATCGTATAAAAATACCCCCCATCCTTCTCCATCTACTGACGGAACTGTATAACGATATGCGGCTGTTTGTGTCATTCTCATTTCTCCTTTTTTGTATGTAAATAAAGACTTTGTACAGTTATTTTGTTCGCCAATTTTTGTAGGATAAAGCTCCTTTGTAATACGTAAAATCAACTCTAGGCAAAAGAATCCCCAGTTCCCTTCCGTCTTGATGAATACCAAACCAAATACCTTCATTTTCCCATGTATCCCGTCCTAATCGAATTTCTTTAAAGCTACTTACATACGGGTACAAAAATTTTTCTAAATAGGATTCATACGTATTTTGAAACATTGGAAAATATGCAGATACATCGGACATAGGGTCTTTATATTTTTCCTTATAATATTCGTAAAACTTCTCTCCCTCTATATCTAAAAAGAATTGAAATTCAATGCTTTCTTTCCCTTCTGGTGGAAATAATACATATATATCTTTAAACACCATCTTCCTCCGCCCTCTTTATAAATGCTATATATTGATTTAACAATTATAATTCCATAGATATGTATCAAACCTCATGCAACCTTCAAATGCTTTAATCCCATTTCAAGCGCACCAGTTCCACCAAATCCTTGATTAAATAAAAGGGGGACATCATACTTCTTTGCGTACTCTTTTGCTACATCAATAGATACCTGGCCACATGCACCTTTTTGAATGACAATAACATCACATTTCTTTATAACACTACGAAACGTTTTCTTTACGCCTCCGTGATTTTTCCCATCATGGAAAATAACCTGGCAGTCTCTTTTTTTGGCCAACTTCTCTAACGTTCTTCCATTTGATCCACCTAAAACTAGAATTGTACTCATTCCCACTCACTCTCCTTATCTTTCTTCTTTATATACGTACTTGGTGATGTTAATAACACAAGTGTACAAGCAACAATATTCATTAACACGAAACAAACTATTAATAAAATAATGAAAATCGGGGACAACAAGATAAAAATAAAGCCACTTACTACCAAACAGATGAAAATGAAGCCATTGCTCATATCTTCGTAACCATCTAGCCCTCGTACAATATTTAAACTATGCATCCAGACTGTGATACTATCCCAATTTTCTATTAACAGATAGCCACCACCCAACAAAAATGCCCATCCAAGCAACGTTCCTAATAATCCAGAATTTCGTCCTATATAATACCCCGAAACAAAATTCGCAGCAGTACCAATTAACATTCTCATTTGTATTCCTCCATATCCATTTCGTTTAGCGTTATATACAAATTTCTTTTAACCATGGTTTTATTATATCAGAAAATTATGAATATTCAATAAATAATTTTAGGTACTCTTTATTTTTTTATAAAAGGGTTGTGTTTTTCTCCACAACCCTCACTTTCTTCTTAATCCACAGGTACTTCTTCTTGTCCATGTGGAATTTGTTCAATTGGTGTTACAATTTGTGCATATTTGTTTACCTGCACTTTAAATTGTCGTGGTTCTAAGAAGTTTACCTGTTGAATTAAAACTTCAATATGAAACGTATCTACTTTTTTCCCACGATCAATTTTGGTAATACGCGCATTGTAAAACTTATCTCCATTTAGGAAATACCTTTGAACAGCTTCTGTAGCCAGCATACGCTCATTACTTGTCATCTTCATTGGTTCAATACCAAATCCAGCCTTTGTAAACAAATACGGGACATCATAACTACTATTAGAAATTTTTCGTAGTAAATCCTCTACAGTTTTTGTCTTTGCGATATATTCCTCTTCCTTTGTATCAAATCCCTTTGGCTTATCTCCAAGCATCTCGATTTCATCTTGATTGACTTGCTCTTCCTCTTGTACTTGTGATTTCATCATGTAACGATGAATCGTATTATAGGTAGCAACGCCTACTACTAATACAATAATCCCCAATATAACTAAGTACTTACGAGGCAGATTCGCTAACACATTCATAATTTTCTTCATATCTTCACATCCCAAATCAGTCTATTACATTACGGACTTGGGTCATATGTTGTCCTCTTGCCGTATAGTTTAGACCTGTAATTTGTACACCTTTATTATCACCAATATGAATCATTTTCTGATTCCCTAAATAAATAGCTACATGGTTCGGATTTTCATAGAAAATTAAGTCTCCTGGCTGCGCACGACCGATATCGGGCACCTGTTTTCCCTGTCCAATTTGAGCACCTGTCCAATCCCCTAGTTGGACACCTATACTGGTTTTAAACACATATTGTGTAAATCCAGAGCAATCGGCACTACCTGCAGCTGGATTTCTAGCGCCGGATACATAGCTCACTTTCCCTTGCCCAATCCATTTTTTCGCTTCTTCCAGTACCTTTTGTCGTTTAGCATTTGTCATTGTAGGAGAACCACCAGATGATAACCCTGGATCATCATTTTTCTTAAAGAATTTCATTGGATCGGTTGGTTGGTCATTAATACGAATTTGGAAATCTAAATGGACAGCGTATCCATTCATATTAAGGAAACCTGTATTTCTATCAAAGTTAGAACCGCCCATTTCCCCAATAATTTGTCCTTTTGTTACCATAGTTCCTGGTGCAACTAAGATTTTACTCAAATGTAAGTAACGAGATACAATACCATTTCCATGATCTACATAGACACCTAGACCACCACCATTTACATTTCCTGTTTGGGCTGTTACAATACCTACTTCCATTGACCATACGGGGTCTCCAGCTTTTCCAGCTGTCATGGCTCCAATATCAACAGCATTATGTTGTTTTCCACCACGAACTGCATCAAACGTATCTGTAATACGACCTGATTTCGTTGGCCATTTCCAACCTTTATCAGAAATCCATTCGCCAGATACATCTGCCACACATCCTAAATCTTTGTAATATTTCAAAACTTTGGAAACGTACGTATAATCCCCATAACACGCTCCAACTTTGGTTCGGAAGTTATTAGGGTCAGAACAACCTGCTGGATTTTCACCAGCATGCTCCCTAGAAAACGCAATGGCTGTTTCTTCTGAATATCCACCTTTTGCTAATGCATAGCTAATGAATCCTGATCCAAAATTATACGATTGTAAGGCGAGGGCTATATCTCCATTCGCCTTTGCTAACACATCTTTAAATTCTTGTACGCCTGCTTCAATAGAAATGTTGGGATCTTTAATACATCCTACACGTGCGTTCCCCTTGACACCTATACAAGATGGGCTCATATCTCCATAATGACCCTCTGATGCCTGCATCGGGTCATTTCCTGCTCCACCCGATTCCTGCATCATTTGGGCAGCCAAAATACCAACATATTGAGCAACACCATGTTTTTCTGCCATTTCTTTAATTTTAGGAAGGTACCCTGTAACTTTTGCATTAAGGTTAACAGGCTCTCCACCAGGACTCACATTACCTACACACATACCACCAATAAATCCACCAGTAGTAGGAGCAAGATGTCCATACATACCTTCTAACATCCCGGCTTCTAATATCTCACGCGCACGCTCTTTTTGACTTTTACTAAACTTTGCGAGTTCCATCGCTTTCTCTAGCCCATGGGAAGATGTTGTCACTTTTTTGCTTCCACTTGCATTAATCTCATCTATTTTTTTCTTAAAATCTGTATCTCCTAATATCTTTTTTACATCTGGTCCGGAGTAACTTTCAGATTTTGTTTTTTGCATCTCCTTTTTCTTTTTTTCGCAAGGACCATTCGGTCCCGCCTCACATACCTCTTTTTCCGTATATTCTTCATATTGGATATCCAAGAAATATGATATAGCATCATGCGGATCTTTACCAGTTAAATCATTATCATATCGTGCCATGTCAAAGGCGACGACCTCTTTCCAATCCACATTCAAAGCCATTGAGACTTCCATATATTTTTTTACTTGTTCCTCTGTCTTATCTTCATCATCGGTAAAAGGTACAAAAGAGACTAAAATCACACACACAGCAATAATTACTCCCATTACCAAAGCGGCAGGTACTCCAACCGCTGCTACAACAGCACCCACAATTTTTAATATACCTGCTTTTAGCATTTTGGCAGCAGCTTTCGCTGCCGCCCTTCCTGCTTTTCCTGCCAATTTTGCCATCTTCCCGCGCGCTTGCATCCCTTTTTTCTTAATAAAGTGGGAAGCTACATCTTTTAAAGGATTACTTTTTTTCTGTTCATTTGGATCGTTAGGATTTTGACTCATAGACTTATCACACCATATTTTCCATTTTGAGAATTTCTTCCTCTTCGCTGCGCTAAGCGAGGATTTGGCGCAAATGGAATCAGATTTTGCGGGTCATGTTCTGATAAATTCAGATGCGTCTCTGTACGAACAACTTCGTCCTGTGTATGTGTGACTAAAATTTCTTCTTTTGGCTTAATACTACTGTCTTTCACTTCACAAGCTCTTTCAATCCTTTGGTTTGCTTGTAAACGCGTATCTCCTTTTCCGAATGGCGAAATACGTGACACTGTACCGTCTGTTGTTGTCGCAACCATGTAACTACGATCTCTTTCTACCACCATTTGTACATTCTTATAACCACCTTGGTCTAAATCAGACATATAGAAGTGACCATTGTCTACCTTGTGATTGACCGTAAGTGGTGGTTCATTAAATACCGGTTTCTGTTGTAACGGTCTTTGATTTTGGTTTCCTACTAATTGATTTGGATTTACATTGATCGAGCGATTGATATTGATTTTTCCACCACTTGAATCTTGTATATAAGCCGGAGATGCTTTCGCACCATTACGATACTGCGTTAATTGTCCATCTGAAATATTTAAGTCCTGATATACGACTTGTCCAGATCGTATACTGCTATCTCCACTACCATAACGAGATACAACTTGCGTCATACCGCTAGCGTCTTTTGCTTCAATCCAAGATTTATTATTTGTCGTCACAAGACGTACGGCACCTTTTACAACCGATTGCGCGCCTGTATGATCTGTTGTCGTCGGTACCATCTGTTGAATTTCCTGAATCTCTTTTGCTTCTGTACGAACTGCACTGTTATACGGATTATATTTACTAACCATACGCGCAGTTGCTTGATAAGCACCCGCACCACCAATCACACCTGCGGCGTAACTTAAGCCTTTTGTCACATTATAGTGACGCTCTGCTGCATTCCCACCTAATGAAGTATTGACAGCAGCATTGGTCCCGCTTATCACTCTTTGTACTGCATTCCCTCCGGATTGTTGTACAGCATTTGCGGCACTATAATATGCATTTGATACATTACCAATGCTATCCGCAAACATAAGGTGTTTGGTACCTTCCATTACACTCATGCCAAGCTTTGCACTTTGCTGCGTCATACGTCCCACTGCAGATGTTGGGATAGACATTTTCCCAGCACTTTGTGCAATGTTCGCTACACTTGTGGATGCATCTGCATAAGAGCGTTCAATTTCCGCTACGGAAAGATCTCCTGCACGTGCGATACTCGCTTGCGTTTGTGTCGCTGCATATACAGCTTTATTGATTGCGCCACCTGTTGCAACGCCATGTGAACGAACACCTTGAATCGCACTAGTAATTCCAGAACCTACTTGCTGACTCACCGTTCCAAGACTTGCATGGCTTTGTAATCCTTTCGTTAATTGCGAAGCAAAGGCATCTTTATTAATATACGATTGATTATGTAGACTCTTACCACTCGTATCTTTCGCCTGTACGGGCATCGCTCCCGCTTGTACTGCCGCTTGTTGTGCCACTGCTTTAAATTCATTTCCTTTTTCATTCAAGTGCGACTGCCAAGCTTGCTCTTTTTGTGGTTGAGACATTGTTGGAGACAAGTTCTTCATAAAGCTTGCCTGTTGTTCTGCTGCATAGCCCTGTTTAAAGGATTCTGTAGAGGCTTGTACCAGGTTCCCAACATTACTTACTTGTTTTGCTTGCTGGCTTCCTGTTCCACTTGTCAAACCGTGCGTTTTCACGCCGTTGACTGCCTTCTGAATGCCTGCCGCATTAGATACACCCATAGCATTTAAGCCAGGATTTTTTTGTAACTGTTGTGATAAATGAGCAGCGAAAGCTTTTTTATTCGCATAGTTTGTACCGTCTTTTTGCTGTACAATACCAGCTGATTCCGCCGCTTGTTGTGCATAATCTTTAAATCCTTGTACTTTTTGATCTAAATGCTTATTCCATGCTGCTTCTTTTTCTTGTTGCGGCATATCTGCAGGGAATTGTTTCATGAATCCAGCCTTATGGTCTGCACTATACGCTTTCTTAAATGCAGCAGTAGAAGCACCGACAAGAGCACCTACTTGTCCCATATTTTGATGGCCACTTTCTAACGTTTCTCCTTTTACATCCTCGACTGCTTTTCCGACTTTTCCTAATGCAAGTCGAGAAGCAAACGCATCTTTATTCACATAGGATTTATCAAACAGATTATTTCCTTGCTTATCCTTCGCATCAACTGGCATGGCTCCTGCTTTTGTTGCCGCCTGTTCTGCGTGGTTTCTAAATCCTTGTACTTTTGTGTTCAGATGGTCGTTCCAGTGTTTCTCTTTCTCTTCCGCTGACATATTTTCTGGTAACTGACTCATAAACGTATCTTTATGGTCTGCCTCATACCCCTTTTGGAATGCATTCGTTGCAGCGTTTACTAAATCTCTAGCATTTCCATATGGTGTAGCGGTTTTCTTCATATTTTGTAAATCTTGTTTCCGCTGATTTGAGAAACGAGACATTTGATCACTATTTGTTTTCGCTACTTTTTTAGCAATCTCTGCATCGGACGCACCAGGGAATGCTTGTTTTAAGCGACTTGCAACTGCAGAATCAGGATTATCCGCTTTCCAATTTTCAAAGTCTTTTGTAGCTAAATCCTGTGCGATATCTTCATCGGTTAGTTCCGGATACGGTTCGCCATTTAGATTTGAATACGTGTCCGCGCCCTTCTTTACACTCGAACCAATATGTTTTCCTAAGGCTACAGCCCCTTCACCAACTGCAGCAACACTTCTACCAGCCACTGCACCCGGAGCACTACCTAATGCACTTCCCACTTGAGATCCTGCTACCATCGCTCCTGGTCCAAGACCAGCTCCCGTTGCCATACCTGCAAGTCCTGTCGCTGCTTTACCAATTGAACTTCCAATTTGACCAGCTTTTAACATACGAGCTGCACGAGATGTTGTACCAACATCTGTTCCTAAATTCGCTCCTAATGCATTTTTCGGATTATCCGCATCTTCTTTATTATCTTTCTCTCCATGTTTCTTTTCTTTCCCTTTATCTTTTGCACTACGGTAGTCATCACGAACACCTTTAACGAGTCCAGCCACACTTGCTAAAGCACCCATACCCATCATCGTACCCGCTCTATGAATACCCGCAGATGCATTGGTGCTAAGTCCAATAAAGCTTTTCACGATTTCACCAACTGGGATAAACATCGCAAGTAATATTAATTTTATAATAGGATTTTGCGCACCCCCAATAAGTGTAATAACTAACCATAGAGTAATTGCGTGAATCGCTTGAATTAATACTGCACCCATAAATTCACGAATCCAATATAACGTCTGTTGTTTCTTTTGTGGGAACATCCACATTCCTACCATTACAGGGCCTAGTAACATTAATACGTATAGTGTCACAGCACGCATTAAATAATAAAAGTTTGCCCATATCATTAATCCAGCTTCAATAAATAGTCCGAATATGATAAACATATAATCATTTTTATGGTCTTTCATTGAAAGTTCTGTAATCGTCTTATTGTCTGCCAGTCCATTCTTTAATAGAGGTATTTGCTGATCTGGGTTAAAATTCCCTAACGCCTCTTTAAACTCTAATATAATCCAAGAATTTAGATCAAAAATAAAATTATAAAAGAAATCTAAATGCCAGAGGCAAATCGAGATAATCATTAAGTCTTTTGCATATTCAATTAATGCCGTGCGATTATTTGGATTCAGAGTCGTTGCTGAATATTTTGCTGCTGTAATTACTACACTGACGAGAACACAAAAAGCAACAAATTTAAACATGACAGGCATACCAGTATCTAATACATTCGTAACTGCATTCTTTTCATATAAAAAATCCAGATTAGATTTATCTCCACCAAAGACTAGAACTGGAATAGTATCCATAAATCCATAAATAGGCGCTAGTAGGGCCTTTACCATATGGATAAGAAGGCCACCAACCCAATCTATTATTTTCTCAAGCATAATTTCACCTTCCT
Source organism: Bacillus thuringiensis (assembly GCF_001595725.1). Classification (GTDB taxonomy): domain Bacteria; phylum Bacillota; class Bacilli; order Bacillales; family Bacillaceae_G; genus Bacillus_A; species Bacillus_A thuringiensis_K. The sequence continues at coordinate 233,867 of NZ_CP014284.1, read as the reverse complement.
TTACAAAGGTACGCTACTATCCTGCGTACCCTTGTACTTTCTTCATATTGTTTAGAAGCTCTTGAAGTACCGCTTCATTCGATTCAATAAACATCATTTCTTTATCTGATGGATCTGTTTGAATCCAAACCGAACTATCTCCTACACGGAAAATCCCTTCTCCTTTTCCTGGATTGTTGAGAATAATATCAAGCTCCCCAGCAGTTAAGTTAAAGTTCTCTTGAATTTTTTTCTTATCAATCTTATTTTGTTCTAAGAAGAAATAAGAGAAAGTAGATTGCAAGATACCACGAGCTTTTACATTTTCTAAGATACGAACAAAGTCCTGACTTGCCCAACACATACCGGCATTTCTTTTACGTGAACGGCGTGCTACTTTTTCTAAGAAGTTAACCGTTTGTTCATAGTCGATAAACTGCCACATCTCATCCACATATAATACTTTTCGCTTGATAGCGTGTTCTGGACTCTTAATCCAATGCTCCCAGATATAGTTCAGGATAACGTGGAAGGCGATTGGTTTTAAGAATCCTTCTTCTAAATGACTAATATTAAAGTTAACAACACGTGATTCATTTAATTGTGTTTCTACACCACGACCAAAATGACTTTGTCCATCAAATAATGGTTTTGAACCATCACGTAAGAACGGACGAATCGCGGCGATTAACTCTTCTGCCTTCACATCGTCTCCATGATTTTCTACTATGACATCGTAGATTTCTTTTAACTCTGGCTCAGGCTTTCTCACTTGTGACTGAATTAGTTGGCCATCCACTTTCTTCACTTCATCTGTATATAAAGATGAGGGGTGGGAAGTAATGCCATGTCTCTCAAACACTTCACGAATTGCATCTTCTAGCATTGTACGCTGGAATACATTTAATCCTGGTTGATCAAAGTCTTGTCCGCGAATAATAATGTCAAAGAATCCGAGTATTTCATTGATTTTCTCTAAAATCGGTACAAATCTGACATACTTCACGCCATCACGCTCTACAAGTTCTTTCTTATCATATTGTTCAAGTGCTTCTAGCTCTTCATCTTTATCCGTAATCTGAAGTTCTGTTACAGCGATTGCACAAGGGTTGATAATGATATTACTTTCAGGTGAAATATTTAAATTAATACCACCTAGACGTTTTGTAATTTTTACGAATTCTCCTTCTGGATCGATAATCATTGCATGTGTATCTGCAAGTGACGTTTCACGAGCTAACTTCATTTTTAAAAGTAAACTTTTTCCGGAACCTGAGATCCCTGTTACACCAATGTTATAGTTTGGAGGACGATAATCTGCATTCCCGAATGAATTTAAAAATTCTACTTGCCCAGTAATTTTGTTCTTTCCTATTGGTATTCCACCGTTAAACCTTCCTGAACCTGATACAAAGGGTGCAAATGTACATAGAGCACGTCTATCGATATTTCGATAGGTATCTTGCAAGGTATTTGGTGCACCTAATGGCATAACCGCTTTCAAACCACTTTTCACACGGTTCCAAGTACTCGCTATCTTAAAGTGAGATGCTTGCATTTCATCTTCAAGATATTCACATAAAACGTCTAATTCTTTCTTTGATTCTGCATACGCAACAGCCATCGTACTCACCATATACGAGTCGTTTTCATTGAACTGGATTTCATCCATTAAATTGTTTGTATCTTGAATTTTTGCATCTAAGTCTTTTTCTTGGTCAATGTTTCCTCGTGTACGTTGGAAAGAAAGATTGGAACGTAACATTGTAAGCTGCATATCTAATGATCGCATTGCCTTAGCTTTTGGCTCTTTATGAATATCGATCATGACATCCACTTCTCCAGCCGAAGTTAACATGTTGAGCCAATTGGTTTGCATCATACGCGGGTACCCATCACGTGGAATATAAAACGGACGGAAGAACGTATTACTTCCTAAAGATTGTTTAATGACCCCATAATCTTCTGCATCAATTTTCATTCCTTCTGGAGCAATAACATCAAACACTGTTGTTTGATTGTCTAATTGCGTCGGTACTTCCTCTTCTTCCAGCTCTTCCTCCTCTAGCTCCAATTCATCCTTCTCTTCTGCTTCTATTTTTTTCTTTTCCTTTTTCTTTTTTCCGAACAACTTCATGTTTACGCCACCCCGTTATTTGATTTTTCTGCCTTTTCTTCTGCTAGCACTTTCTTCATTAACTCTAGTTTTCTTTCATTTGTTTCCCCTGTTGAATATAGCGAGAAATTCTCGTTTTCAATTAAGTCCTGGAAACGAGCTTTTACGGCTTTCCGACGGTTAAATGCTACGTATAAAAGTTCTATTAATTTATCTTTCGTTAACATTTCTACATTAATTTTTGCTTTCGATAGTAGATTTCGAGATGCATTATAACGACGATATAGTTCGTTAAATGCCTTATCTACAATCTTTTCTTCTAACTCGTCCTCTGTATCAGCCGTAATCGTACTAATATCAACCTTGTATGGATAAATTAAATAACGTTTTTGTTCATATCGAGGTTGCGAACGTTGCCAGTACTCTAAGTTATCGATAACTTCTTGCCCATATAGAACCGTCTCTGGTGTAAGGTCCTTCGCACCTTTCATCGTTTCTGTCATTTTTCGTACAGGATCTGTTAAATCTACAAACTTACTTTGAATATATACTTTCGTATTAAACTCTAATGTGGTTAACCATGATTCAATTTTGATATCAATCGCTTCTTGTTCCATATTGGAAAGTAAGTAATAGTTAACCGGATGCGCCTCTGCAATTAAGACAAAGGTATCATCATGGTACCGAATCATATGATTATCAATTTCCTTAATGTCTTCTACAAAAGCACGAAAGAAATCAACATTATCCTCATCAATTTCCGATTCAGCAGGCGTATTCTTTTTGTTTTTCTTTCCAGCTTTTTCAGCAGTATGCTTCTCTACTCCACCTTGCTTTTTCCCCTTTTTCTTAGAACCAAACAGCGGTTTTCCATTCATTTTCCGATAAAAGAAAAACCCTACAATGGCTATCGCCGCAAAATATATCATTTCCAACATCTATAAATTCTCCTTTACCCATGTAGTTGGCTCGTACCCTTTTCTCCACTTCCCTTTTTCGGAACGGCTACGCATTTTGATAAGTAAAAATCTATCTAGATACATGTGTTGTTTTTCTTTATAAATAAAAGCAAACGCAATTACACCTACTACCGTTGGTAGTGCTAAAATTAAGCAAATAAAAAACGCTACTACCGCATCAATAGGTGCAAACAGCTGCCATAAAAATGGTACATATAAATAAAGAGCCGCCCCGCCACCTAATAGATAAATCAATTGGCGTTTACTTAATACACCTAACAGCGTTTTTTGTTCCGATGTCATATCAACAGGAACAGTTACTTTTCTCATTTTGTTTCCTCCCTTGTATAAGAGAAGCTCTCCCCAAATGGAGGAGAGCTTGTACAAACTCTTATGTTAGATTGTTGTAACCCAAGCAGCGATGTCATACGCTTTGATCATGACAAAGCCTCCAATTGCCGCGCAAGCTAAACCAATCATAGCTTGTGTACGGTTTTCAGGGTTCTTCCCTTGTGCACCAGATAGTTTAATAGCTGCGAATACAACGCAAGCTGCCACCCAAATTCCCCCAAAACCAATTAAGGTTTTCACCAAAGTGTTCATGCTTTTTTGGACAGTTTCGGCATTGGCACCACTGCCACTACCACCAAGACCTTTCGTAAAGCTACTTTTTGCCAGTAAGAAATCTCCTACTGATGTTGTCATAAGTTTTGCAGACAACCAATTCAACATAATTCCTGCACCTCCGGGTGTTTTTGCTCGCAAAACGCAAAAAGACCCCAATACACGCACACGTCCCCTAAGGACATGGCGCATATTGAGGTCTTCTCTTATATGCGAACTGATTAATTTTATATTTTATTGTAAAATCTTATTACGTTTATATTATAGCAATACGATTTTGAAAATACAACCCCTTATTTACACCAAAAATCAAAATAGATCATTAAAATGTATTCTAAATAACTAGCTATATATTCAATTTTTTACGACATATCGTTTTTCCTGAATGGTACAATAAAGGAAAAAGGAGACTTCTTCATGGGTGACTTAATCAGTGATGTATTGGGAGGGCTCATTATGTCAATTCCTTCAAAAAAGGAAAAAATGATTCGTAATAACTTTAAGTTATTGAAAAAAGAGACGTGGTTTAAAGAGATTGAACAAAGATACGGTAGATTAATGGTATTCAACCATTCCATTAGAGAATTTGTTGAAAAAGAGGATCTTGAGGCAATCTTAAAAGATGTTAAGAAGACTAATAAATTTCGTTATGAATTAGAGGAAATCCTAAAGCAAGAAAAAATATAGTTGTAATCACAAAATGGGCATCAATCAAAAATAATAAAAAAATAGGTAATTGTTTGTAATCACAATTACCTATTTCATATCATTTATATTTACTCTTTATTTTTTAAAATTACATTAACCTCTCCCACACTTAATTCAGTGGCTTCCGCTACTTTCTCAATAGGTACACCGACATTAATTAAATTGTGAATCATCTCTATCTTAGTTGCAATTCTAGTCTCTTCTGTGGCTTTTTTGGTAGCTATTTCTGCGGCTTTTTTCGCAGCTTTTTCTTCTGCCGTTTCTATTTCTGATATTCTATCTTTTATTGCTTTTTCTCTAGCCTCATATAAGCGTAAAAAATCCTTATCGCTACTTAAACGCTCCCAATCCTCTATTGCTTTTTTCAAAACTGGATCTTTTTCCATTGCTATCGCCTCCAGGATTGTTGTTAATCTCTCATCTTCATGCGCAGGAAATAATAATAACCAACGCGCTAAAGAGTCTTCCCATGGATTCATTCGTTCTCCTTGCCATTCTTGAATCACTTTTGGAATTTCAAGAAAATGCAACTGCATATTTTCGGTAATGATACGCTTAGATTTTTTGTTCATCACTGTATTAACATTATGAAACTCTTGCTCTTCTGGAAACAGAATGAAATCTACTATATTAATACAAATGGTTGGCCTTAATTCCGTGTACTTCATCCCTTGAGTCATTTGGGAATAATACATGCCTGACCAATAGAACAAAGAGCGCTCGATCATATCTTTTTTGTCTCGAACTTGAATCTCTATATTAATTTTTATACCACTATTTAACGTAGCTCGCAAATCTAAAATTGACAATTTATCATCCTTCTGCTCTCTTGGAAGATGCGGATCATCTAAGTGCAAAGATGTAATTTCTTCATCAATAGATGATTGTAGTACCGCGTTAAGAAATCCAATTAATATATCTTCATTTCCTTCTACTCCAAACAAGCGCTTGAAAGCATAATCAACTCGTAAATTTACTAGATTCTTTTTTACATATACACTCATGTTCTTCCTCTACCTTTCTCGTTTTAAAATTGTATTTAAGAGCAAAAAAAGATAGAATTACAATTCTATCTTTTCCCCCTCTATTCACCTCATCTAATATGGCTACTAGTTATTTAATATATATGAAATATCTTCTTCACACATACTTGTCGCATTTGCAATTGTCGTGATAGAAACTCCCTCATTAAAAAATCGTTGAATGAGTTCCATTCTTTCTTGTTCCCTAGCTTTTTTGTCTACGTCCATTAATTGTTGCATAATATCCATATCCTTCATACACACCTTTCTTTTATATAAAATCCCCTAGCTAAAATAATATGATTTATTATATTGTGCGAAAAACGGGCTTGAAAAAAGCTTGCATTGCATCATCGAGACCTTTCCCTTGTGTTGGGTTCCATGCTGCAATAATTACGTTATAACCCATTCGCTTTAACTCTGTCGCAAAGTCTATAAGAGCTTTTCTTACTTTCTTATTCTCTACTAAATCCGCATCAAACGCTAAATAGACTTTTTCTACACCCATATCCTTTAATACAGGCATAGCAATTCGCCAAGCATTTACACCAGGAATCGCAAGAACCGTTGTTCCTATTTCAGAAATCTCCTCTTTATTAAATCTCTCTGGAAGCAAATCAGCAATCAAATCGGCTTTCATAGGTCCTTCTGTGATCATTACTGATTTAGTTTGATGCAATGTACCAGAATTCCAATGTTTTAAATGAGAACTCGGTACCGCTACATGTACAGGAAGTGGATTTTCACTACCACCTGCACCAGTCCCTTGATTTTTGTTTGCTGATGAGAGCCACAGATACTTTTGTCCTTTATGAATCTTTACAACAATTTGTCCCTCTTGAAATGGAATCTCTACCTTTTTGCTCACTTCTAGTTCGCCTTCAAAGATACAATCACCATTTTTAGTTATCTTTACAACATTAGGCTGCTCGATTAATTCCGCTTGAACTCCAGTAGGTGCCGATTTCACATGAACGGAGTTTTTCACTTCATCCACACGAACCTGCCATCCAACAATTTGATTGTACTGGTTTCGAAAAGGGATCAATATACCAGGAGATCCTGACATCAAACGAAGAGAAAGTTGACCTTTCTTCATCTCATAAAATCCCGGCACACCCTGCCAGCAATTTTTCTCACCAATCTGCTTAAATAACTGTTCCCAAACTGTGGTATACGTATTATCCTCCTCTAACACAATTTGTTGTTTTAAGAAAGATCGATATTGACGTACTTGTATTTGCTCTTCAGTCATTTTTCTATCTTTTAATAAATGTGTATGATGATGCTCCTGTAATGGTATGAAATCCATTAACTTACGATTAAACACATCTAATTCTTCATTGCTTTTCTTATCATGAATTTGAACTTCCTCCGCCTCAGGCAATTGATACTTATCTTTTCCATTTATGTAATGAATGTAGCTTGGGTTGCCCGTGTTTTTTCCGTAAATCCATTTACTTTCTACACGTGTACATGCTACCTTCTCTTGCGAAACATGCAGCATGCAATTACCTGTATCATGACAAATCGGACACGTAACACGGTAAAATTCCCACCAGCTACCTCTTGGATAAGCACTCGTTAAACGAAATTGACCTTTTTGAATGTTATAATTCATTATTCCCCACTCCTTGTATACTGTTAATTATATATGGAACAGCTACTTCCATTAAACTCTTTATACTTCTATTCAGATATTCTCTTTGTTCTCCTAACGGATATACAAAAGAATATGTATCACAAACTAAATAATCGTTTCTATGTTCCTGATCTAGCAAAGCTGATTCTACATACGATTCAAATGCTCTAGCAAACATCTCATGATTCGTAGACCAATACTTTTTGGTTCTCTTCTTATCTAACTGAATGGCTGTATCAAAGTATACAGACCCTTTCGCTTGATAAGATATTTCATTAAGTTTTTCGCCTGTTTTTTTATAGTGATAAGCAGCCAACATTTGTGCGGTTTTCTCAAATTCTTTTTCAACCTTACGTTCCATACGCGTCTTGGCTGCCCCTGATAAGGTATCCAGCTTTTTGTACGAACTTAAGTGATAGGATTCTAAAATACCTGACACATTTCCCTTACATACATCATAACTATTGATGACACTACCATAGAAATACCACTTTCTATCATAAGCACTTTCCACATTAATTACTCTGGCCACTTTTCCTTGTTTACAGGCATCTAGCACAGCTTGCATCTTTTCCTTGATAATAGCAGGCAAAATATTTCCGATACTCTTCCCACTTGATAGGAAAGCAAGGCTACCATTTTTAAAATCATGACTACAATCATATAAGAAATGATCCAGTGATGTGTAGCATCCTCCTGCGATTAGCAAGCATGTCCCCATTCATGACACAATGCCCCGACTCCATTATCACGAGTTAAATTAATGACTTTGGTAGAAGGTTCATAATGTGCTAATGCATTGCCGCTTCCTCTCGCACCAATTGCCAGCCCTAAGCGTCCTCCTAGCCCTATATACTCAGGTGGAATCCCCAATATACGGGCTACATCATGTAACGCCTCAGATACATGCTCAATATGTTCTTTTGCATATTGTTCGGTGCAATAATGTCCAAATTGCATTCCCTTCAATCCAAACATAGTAACTACGTCTTCAGGTTTGGTAGCAAATTCTACTTCTGGTCCTTTTCTTTGGAGGGTATCTGGCAGTTTCCTACTCCAAGCAGCTGCGGATTTCTTACGAATCGTAACCTTTTTCGCAAGTAAATCATTCCATGTTAGTTCATGTGATACACGAAGGTATGTAGAATTAATACTTTTTGAATTTGTACAAAGTGATATGAATTTCTTTCCTAATATTAATAACTCCATACCATCTGCATCAACAAATTCATCAAAATATTCTTCTACCATTCTTTTAAATGTGTATGTGACATTCTTATCTTTTTTAAATGCATACCAACCGTTTTGCATTTCCTTACCGTAAGAACCAACAAGATCTATCCATTGTTCTGAGGTATGTATTAACTGTATATCATGCCATATTCTTCTACATGCTTGCACATACAGTTTCCTTGCAGTCGGTGTATCTACAATTGGCTTCTTATCAATCCTGCCCACTAGTAATTGCTTTAACTTTGCAACACGTGCCGGGATATCATTTTCTTTTTCTAGTTCAAAAGAAAATGGAATCAATGTATTTCGATCCAATGTATTGAGCGCTTCTACTGGAGATTCTTTTCAATTTCTGCTAAAACATCTAAAGAAAATGATACTAAAAATGATTCTTTTAAGGTACGTAGCTCTTTCTTAGCTCCTACTAATTTCTCACCAACATCATAGCTGTATCGATTGCGAACTTGTTTATCTGTCCTCACATCTTGTACTATTATGTTTTCTCTTACCTCTAAATCAAAAAGTTCAAATAAATCCATGCTAAAATCCTCCTTATTAAAATAAAAAGACAGAAATTCATAGTCGTTTTAACTACGGATTTCTGTCTTTTCCTCTGCCTGTATACTTTCACACGTTTTTGCAAATTACTCATTAAGATACACTCACACCTGTTAAAGAGAATAGATCTTCTTTTGTCGGATTAAGTGCCTGTAACCAGCTATCTACCGTTAGAAAGTTTACTTTTTTTAATTGCTCGCCTTTCTCCGCACGCTTAGCTACCTCTAAACTTCCATGGTGATGTACAATCATTGCAAGATCATTTTTCTTGAAAATACAATCTACATCAGTAGAGTTTATATGATGACTACGTAAAATCGGCTTCCATTTCTTAAGGGAATACCCTTCTATTTCTAGGAAACCGCGGATTGCAGTAAAGCGATAACTTGTCCCTCTAAAGCATCGCTCCAATAAAAAAAGGAAATCTCGTATACATCCATTGAAATAGACATGATACAAATAGATTTCCCCTGCTTGTTTGGCTGCTTGCTGTGACAAGTTTGATGGTTTAATGGAAAACTGATAACAATCTCGTTCCCAAAATGCTCCTTCCTTTGTAACTCGCAATCGTAATGCACGCAAATTTGGCATAAAATCATCTGGATGTGCAGAACAAAATATAGATACTTCATAACTCATTTTCATTTAATTTTCCCCCTGGTTATATATTTATTATTTTTCTACTTCACAACAATTGATTACTTTACACGTAGAATAGATAACTCAAAAATATGAAGAAAAAGTAATACTCGATAAAGCCACGGCAAATGTTTTTCTCCATGATACATGTAAAGTTCTTTCGTTTCCCTTCTATAAGCAAATTGAACACCTAAGTGTGTAGGAAGTTTTGATATGTCCTCCATTTCAACGTTTTGAATAATCTCAATAACGGTATGGGAGGACTCCTTTAATAATTTCTTTAATGGCTCAAGAGGAATATTAAATAATCTACTACACTCCTTAGTTCGCTCTTTGTTATATTTAATAATTCTGGCCAATTCTTCTACAGTCGGATCAAATAAAGGATTTGTAACCTCTACATACTCAGACATAACTTTTTCTAATGTACAATCCATCTTGTTAATAATATAAAGACCCCACTCCTTAAACATATCTTCTAACGTACATGGATAGCCATACACCTCTAAACAGTACTTCCTTTCAAATGGAAAATAACAATCTTCTTCACAATCATGGCGTAAAATTGGTAAAAAAATCGTATTGTAATACTCATCAGAGTTGATGTGTAAGGCTGTCATTTTATCTGCAATATAGTCTTCTGTATCACGGAAAATGCTAGAATTACGCTCTCGAATTGGTTGAGTAACTTCATTCCTCTGAAAGATTTTTATTATCTCCTCTAGTGATAGTAATGGTTTATCTAGTGTAATTGCATGTTCGTATTTCATTATAATGATCCCCTTCCAAAGCAAAAAAAACACAAATCTTGTGTTTTTTCTCACAGTGTTTTTTATTTGTATACCTAAATCTAAATACCTTTTTACAAGTGATTCCTAACTTGAAAACAACACAAAAAGGGCTCCTTCAAGTCGATTAAAAATGTGCATAGCAAAATAAGCTAGATATACACTAATCGGCTCAAAGAAGCCCTTTCAAAAATGAAACAAGACGCAACTTGCTTCTACAACTCAACCACAACACAATAAGGTGTGGGAATAAACGGAATCAATTAAACATTAAATATATATTTATATTAATCAATTCGCATCTAAATTTCAATAACTTTATATTTTATCACAAAAATAAACTTATTTATTTTAGTTTTTTTCGAAAATTATGTATAATAAAATTACCCTACACGAGATATTGAGTCATATCTCATTCGTCATTTAATAAGGCCTACATAAAAAAATAAGGCCTTATTTTTTATTCTTCCTTTCAAAATCTCCTTATCTTCTATCTTTTTTTCCTTTATTTACTATAAACTAAATCTAATTCGTGTTATGATAAAAAGAAACATACGTTCTTTAGAGGAGGATTTCCATGTTTAAAATGTTCAAAAAGGATCAAAAAAATGAAGAAACAGCTATTTTGGTAACTAAAGATTCATTTGATATTTTCTTATTTCCTACTAGCCATGATGAGCAATACCATTTAGTAATAGAAAACTTCCACGTAGGTTACAATCACTTTTTACTATTCGTTGATAGAAAAAATCATGCATTGCACATTTATGATGACCTTTATACTATTGTTGGCGGAACAAGTGCTATTAACCTAATTAGCGAATATCTAATTGAAAAACTGTACGAATTATTGCATTTAAAAGACTATAAAAATGCAAAAGTATTAATTTACTTCCCTGAGAATCATAAGGATTCCGGTTTAGTATCTTATGGCTATCAATCAAAAAAGGATGATTTTGATTTCGGGCTTGATATCAGTGGAATAACTAAACATGAAGCATATTTAGAACTAGCTAAAAAAAATGCATAGTTCATTGAGCTGTATAAATTAATAAAAAGACAAAAGTTATGTACTTTTGTCTTTTTATTTTAACGCAATCCATTCGTAACTTTCCCACTCTTTTGGTTTCTTATCATACTTGATACGGCCAGTCGTACAGAATGAAGCAATCATCCATTGTATAAGGTTCATCTTTGCATACGGATCAACGCATTCCTCTATTTTTTTCAATTGATACCCTGTACTATTTTTCTGCCAAATTGTATATAATCGAAAATGTGTTGTCGTAACAAGTCTAGCTTTTGTTGTAACTTGCCATTTTGCAATTTTCGTTAAATCCTCTTTGACTTTTCTATCATACTCTTGTTTTATGACTTTATAACTCTTATCTTTATTAATTAATCCATTAGAGAATCCAAAAGGCATTTGATGCACCTCATAAACAGCTCCTTCTTCATCTCCTAAAATATTTGATTCTACTAGAAATATATTTTTTAGTTTTAATTGTTCCGTTAATTCTTTTCCGCTCCGATAAAATGGCTTCTTTATCTTCTGCAACAAGATAACCTGCACAATTAATCCGATAAGTAACGGATACGCTAATACAAACACCATATGAATAAACATATTTGCAATAAGCACCCCTACTAGTGCGAATATCGTGAAATAAATATATGTTTCTCTTTGATGAATAATTCTACTATTCAAGCTAACATACCTCCGTTTTGATAGATAGTGAACGAAATATACACCATTGCCCCTAGTAAAATAGAACAAGCCCCAGGAAAGCTCTGTATCAGCTTTATTTCTTTCTTTGGTAGTTTTGCCCCAAATATAGAAGCAGCATGCTCCAATTGGTCTTTAATCGCTCCCACAAACCCTAAAATTTTAATTAATCGATACACACTAGCAATCCAAAAGAATAGCAAATGGAAAGCTGTTAATGTAATTGCAGTAAGCATAGCCGATTCTTCTACTACATTGCTAATATATAAAGCTACCACCACAAGCATCTTGGTATCACCAGGTGAAGAGAATTTAAATGTCTCTAGCAATAAACCACACGCTAAGGCCATGACTAGTACAATTGCAATCTCTTTCCCTGTTCTTATTCCGGCAAGGTACGTAATTCCTATCCCTAATATTAAGAATAGTAGATGCCACATATTCTTTGTTTTTCTATATTTCAAATCAGTAAATACATTTAGGAACATGTAACTTAGTAATAATCCCACAATATACAGACCCATTTTCTTTACTCCCCTCTTAATTTCATAAAAAATGCTGTGTAAAAAAGGGAACCACTTTTAGAGTAGCCCCCTCGTTTATTTTTACGTTTATTTTTTATTCCAAGAATCAATATCTGCATTACTTGATGCTTTTGTGAATCGTGCCAGGATTGTATCATAACCACCTTGGATTGCCTTCCATACAAATGGTCCAATTACTAATACGATAATTACCGCCAGAGCGATTAACATACCGTTTTCTGATGATAACTGTGAATCTTCATTTTTTAACCAACTTTTCATCTTTGCTAACATTTCATTTTATCTCCCTTAAATACAAATTTTAAAAATCTATTACAATAAGAATTTACCTATCTAAATCTTCTATTACTTATTCCAAGAATTTACGTCTGCATTGCTTGATGCTTTTGTGAATCGAGCTAGAATCGTATCATAACCACCTTGGATTGCTTTCCATACAAACGGGCCAATTACTAATACGATAATCACCGCTAACGCGATTAACATACCGTTTTCTGATGATAGTTGCGAATCCTCATTTTTTAACCAATTTTTCATTTTTGCTAACATGTTTGAATCTCCCTTTTCCATTTATTTGAGCTATACGTAATAAACATCATTAATCTAAAACTTCTATTACTTGTTCCAAGAATTCACATCTGCATTGTTTGATGCTTTTGTAAATCGAGCTAGAATTGTATCATATCCGCCTTGAATTGCTTTCCATACAAACGGGCCAATTACTAATACGATAATCACCGCTAACGCGATTAACATACCGTTTTCTGATGATAATTGTGAGTCTTCGTTTTTTAACCAATTCTTCATTTTTGTTAACATGTGTAATGCTCCTTTACCTATTCCATTTTTGATAACGTCTTCTATAAACTTGCAAATCCTTGCATTAAGGATTGAATAACAATCACCATCGGATAAATCACAATACATCCAATAACTGCGACATTAAATTTATTCATTTCCATTGGTTTATTTTGAATGAGACGGTTATAGTTCTCATGTTTTAACTCACGCATCATTTTAATCTGTGCATCCATAATACGAAGACTCTGTACCTTGTCCGTTTTTTGCGCTTGTTGCAATGCAATCGTAAAGGTATTTACTTCTGGACTATTTAAGGCTGCTGAAAAGTTTCGAAATGGTTGATCCGAGCCCGCATACATTTCTAACTCCGCGGTGAGTGTAGATACATACGGACGAAGGTGTCTCCCGGCATATATCTGTGCCTTTTTTACTGCTTCTAATGTTGTATGTGTTTTTAACAACTGCAGCATCGGAATTAGATACTCTGGTAACTCGAACTTCCTTGCTTCTATTGCCTGCTTGATTCTTTTCCTTAATAAATAATCAGGATAGAAATAAAGCAGTGGTGAAATCAAAACGCCCACTTTAAATAAGTAGTAATCATGAAACACCGTACATATCAAGAAAACAGAGGTGAAAATGATCGGATATGCAACCTTCATTTTCAAATACTCTTCTGGTTTCGTATCCAAACCAGCCTCTCCTAATCTTTTCTGGATCTGCTCTTTCTTTTCTTCTGTCAGATACTTATGTGATAATGACTGGAAAGGAGCGAGCATCATTTGATTTAAATTCTTTTTTTCAATTCGTTTTGCATTTTCTACATAGTTTGTAAGTAAGCTACCACTATCTTTTTTACTTTGTAGAAAGGTAGAGAATACCCAATACATGACAACGAATACCACTACAGCTAAAATCGCAGCCACTTTATTCCCCTCTTTCTGTTGGATTATAATTTGCAATCTTTTCAACACGGGTTGCTAAGAAAAAGACAATGAACATATTCACCGCTAATGCGATTTTCCCCATCATAGAACCTGCTAAAAATCCATATGCTTCTTTTGACATCAACATAATTACTATCGGCATAGCGATAACGATTAAGCAGTTCTGTACAAAAGCACGTTGTGCTTGTGACAAACTAGAACGCAATCTTGCCAAATACAGCTTTTGTTTTTCGAAATCTTCTGCAATATCCAGTAAGACTTGCACCGAATTTGCACCACCTTCTCGGCTACACACTTCCAACATTTCATGGAAGAATACCAATTCTCTAAAATTAAACGTTTCATTGAATCCTCTAAATGCACGATGCATTGTGGTTCCACCTTCTAATAGAAGAGAAACTTTTTCTATTTCTTCTTGAATGCTTTCATGCATCATTGGCTTTACTTGTACTAACACGCGTTTTGCATTATTACTAATTTGAAGTGCATTCGCAACTGCCTTCATATAAATAGAGAGACGGTCTATGACAACCAAGTAGTAACGTTTTTTTCTTCTATAGAGAAGAAATCTTGGAACTAAAAAACCACATAAAACGGTAATCAGTGTATAAGGATCTTGTCCAAATGAAAAATAGAACACTGCTGCAATACTCATCCCAGAAAGAATCGTATATACCCAGTACATACTTTTCGTCAATTTCCATTCGTACTTTTGAGCTTCTTGGATAACGGATTGTGGTAGATACATTCGTATCCCTTTAATATTCCTTAATTCCAAGCGCCTTTCTTCTTTCTCGTTTTCTTGTACAAATTGAGAGAGAGCAGAACCCTTAGATTTTGCAAAAAGTAAAACAAGCAATCCTACACTAATAAAGATTAAAAATATACATCCATAAGCTAATAAACTATGCATATTGCACCTCCTGTTTTGAAAGGAATGGTGCATAAAGAGCTGGATTTACAGTAGAAGAACGGAATTTCTTCTCCATTTCAGCTGACATCTTGGCTGTAATGATATGATCTCCATGAATCTTTCCTACTCTTTCATTCATTTCATCATATTCCTCACCCGAAGGGATAAATTGAGAAAGCTGATTGAACTGTATATCATCTTGATAATCCAATAACTCAATCATCTCTGTAATATAGCGATTTCCATCATCTTTCTTTTCTAAAAAGACAATCACATCAAATGTCTGTGAGATTAATTCATATAAATACTGAGCATCGATATTCGCACCACTTTGCAGACACATGAGCATTAAACGTCTAACTGCTTCTTTTGCACTTCTTGCATGGACAGAGGTGAAACCAGGATGTCCTGTTTGGAAGAAGTTAATCATTTTTAACGCTTCTTTCCCCCTCGATTCCCCTACAATTAATCGCTTTGGTCCTTGACGTAAAGCATTTGTTAACAATCTATCAAAGTCGATTGCATTTTCTTCTACTTCCGATGCCCTACACTGCATCGGAACAAAATGATGTTCTGGAAAAATGCGATGCAAATATAATTCAGGGTTATCTTCTACTACAAGAGTACGTTCTTTTTTCTTTCCTTTCGGAATGTGAGAAGCAAGATATTTCATAAACTCTGATTTCCCTGTACCCGTAGCTCCAGCAACTAAAATATTCATTTTGGCTTTCACAGCTGCAGCCAAAAAGTTCAACATTTCTTTCGATGCTTGATTGGTAGATAACATACGCTCTTCAGAAGCACGAAGGTGATCCGCATTCTTACGAATCGTTATTGTTGTTCCGAGCCCCCCAAGTTCATCTAAAGCAATATTGATGCGGATATATGGAAACACGCAGTCCACATACGGCTTTGCTGTATTTAATGACTCTGATGTACTGTTTACCATCTTATAAGCTAGAGCTTTTACTTCTTCTTCCGTCTCAAATCGGTAAGGAAATGTACATTCTCCCTCTCCAATTTTTTCGTAAATGATTTCTTTTGTGCCATTGATATAAATATCCGTTACATCCTTATCTTCTTTTAAAGGTTCTATAATTCCAAACCCCACAATTTCGTCACACACCATATTTAGTAATTGTTCAGAAGGTACCTCTGAAATGACAACCTGATTACTCAATAAAAAGCTTTTAATGATTTGTTCTACAGCTGCTCTCTTTTCTTTATTCATAAAGGATTCACTTAGGATATCACGATGATCTTTTACTAAAAATGCACGAATTTCATCTGTTATATCTTTAATTTGTTGAGCTGTAGTTGTTCCTAACTTTCGAGCTGATTTGGAACGAATCATGTAACCAAAGTGATATAAATCAACTCGATTTCGCTTTAAGGCGATTTGTTTTTCCTGTAAATAGCCCCACATACTCCTTGTCCCCCTTTTAATTTCGTAAACCAAAGAGACCCTTTTTCATAGAGGATTGCTGGGATGGAATACCAAGACCAGCTGCATCCATAATGTGATGGACCTTTGCATTAATTTGTGGGGAACCAAATTGCATCCCCCATTCGTAACTCGTACGATCTCTGTCATACGGAATTGTCACCGCAATTTTTTGAGACGAAAGCTTTTCAATATCTTCTACATAATTCTCATCTGCCATATTTAGCACATGAATCATTCGAGGTAATGTAAGCTTTGCATTTTCTATTAATTGTAATTCTCGCTTAATCGCTATTGCACCACGAGGGTTGCCATTTAGCACATGAACAACAAGGTCTGATTGATATAGGATCGGATAACTTAGTACCTCGGATAATTCAGTTGGTACCGATAGAATGATGTAGTCATATTCTGTATCTACAAGTGATTCGATAAATGTCGTTACAAACAATTCTTTGTTTTGAATCTCTGGGAATTGAGCCAAACTATAACCTGATGGAAATACCAGAAAATCCATCTTATCGTGCAATTTTTGCATCAATCTTGGATTCACTTTTTTCTCTAACAAATCTTGCTTGGTACAAATATATTGCGAAAGATTATATTCATTTTCTTTTCTTACAAGCTCTAGCATGTTTTTACTCTCATGGCTAAGACCAGTTCCAACCGCAAAACTTGGTCTAACTTGGTCCGCTTCTACATAAAGCACCTTTTTCCCTAGATGAGCTAACTCATTTGCCATCGTAATACTTAACGTACTTTTTCCTACGTTTTCATTTGTGGCATAAAAGGCAATGATTTTTACCTGCCGATCCATCTAAAAAACTCCTTTCTTACTTAGATTCGTTCAGATACTGCGCTACATACTCTTTTACATTTTTAGAAATTGGATTGGTCGAATGCTTCTCTACATAGTCTAAAATGTTCTTTTGATCAGATATTTGCGAGAATCCTTCAGCTGGTTCTAGTTCTTTCCCTGTTTGTTCTACTTTTTGTCCGACTGCAACAGGAATTACATCTCCAAGCGTTTTTGCACGATTTAAATATTGAAGCTGTTCAGGTGAAACAGCCAGTGTATATAATCGCGTTACCTTTGGCTTTTGTTTTCCTTCTTCTTCCTCTTTTGATTCTTTCTTTTCTAGCACGAAGGCATCTTCTGTATTGCTATCTTTTGCGGCCGTAACACGTACACGTTGGAAAAGACCACCAAACACAACTTTCTCATTGTCGCCTTCTTTCACAACCTGTTTGAAATACAAGTCGACATACGTGTTCGGAATGATACTATTACCTGAACTTGTTTCCAAATCAACGAGTAACGGGAATGCAACTTCTCCATCTTTTAAATTTAAAATGGCAGAGTCAGGTAACTCTTCTTTCTTTACTACTTTGTTTTTAAATAGATAGCTATTTTCTGTAATGGGCTGCCCATCATTTGTCCACTTACCTACTACTTCTTTTTTATTTGCACGTAATGCATTGGGGGGAATCGCATCACCAGGTAATGTTCGTTCCACTAGCATGTCTTCTTTAATCTCTGTATGCGCAGGTATATCCTTTGCGGCTACAACAATCTTTGTTGGTTTTACTGCATTTTCGACTGCGAAATGATTGTACCCATAGATACCCGCTACTGTTGCAGCAGCTAAACCTACCGCAGCAATCTGCTTCTTTTGAAACTTAGATGGCTTCAATGTTTGTATTCCTCCTTATGTAGCCTTTAAACGCAAAAAAAGGACACACCTATGGCATAATGCGCCTTAGGTGTGTCCTTTTAGCTAATCTAAAGTCTATATGAAAATGTTGGATTTGGTTTCTTTAATATTACAATTTCAATATTATGATATATGGAGTTTCATGTCAATCATTTCTAAAAAAAATATTATTTTTACCATTTCAAATCTCTGATCCCAAAACTTGAAAAACCTTAAAAACGTTGTCATATCAAGGTTTTTAAGCTATTACCCCAACTATAAATATGGTATAATGAATATAATGTAACTGAATATTTCAGGGTGGTCGGTTGCTATCCTTTCTCTTTCATTTTATGGAGAAAGGAGGTGATCGAATGGATATACTTTTCACGATAGCAATTGAGATACTGAAAGTAATTGCTAGAGAAGTCGCTGTGTTTTTTGCAAAACATATAGGAAAATACCTATCAACGTTTTGGAAAAAAAGACAAAAAAAGCGACGAAAAATGAAAAGAACCACCCAACGCCGCAAACGTACTTGGTGGTTCAATAAAAAATAACTAAATTTTTAGTAACCAACCACCTTGCGGTAGCAGTTACATATGGCGAAGTGTTACCAGCACTTCGTCTTCTTTAGTTTATGCAAAAACTATTATTATAATACTTCTACACATATTATAACATCAACTATAGTACATGTCATGCAGATTTATCCACGATAGTAAGTAAAAGAGACAAGATTATTATTAAAACGAAATCAACTTTGTTCCTGTTTCAAAATACTTTGCAGGAGCATAACTCTTCCCATTCCGATCCTGAAATTCGCTTCCAATGTATAGCGATACAATCATTGCGACAACCCCCATAATAATCACACGTCTAACACGTTGTTTTTTCTTTTTATCCACTCTAATTTCCCCTTTCTACGAAAAAAGGCACACTCCATTAAGGGGTGTGCCTTTGGTTTATCCATTCAGCTACTAGTTTAAGATGAATATATTATTATATCGATTCATCTAATTATACTATATTTTATTTTCCTTTTTTCATGTAATACCAATCTGTTAATTTATGAAGTATGTCTTCCTTACCAACCCAATTCCAACCTACTCCACTGCCCCCAGGAAACGGATCGTCAGGAAATACTCTTCTTTTTATAAAATCGTCGTACGCAACACCCTTAATCTCTACTTGCTTAGTTAAACATAAACTCATTTCATTGATACCTGCTGGAGCTGTTTCTACATTAAAAGTGTATACACCATCTTTTGTCTTCAGTGGTGAATACCATTTTTGGCCACCATCAATGATTTTCTCTTGTCCATCCCAATATAAAGACTTAGTTGGTCTTTTACTATCAAAAACATGTCCCGTTGATTCAGATAAATACATATTTTTAGGTAAGAATTTCGCTGTATTATCTTTAAGTTCGTTCTTCTCTAAATCTTGAGTAGACTTTAATCCTTCGTCTGCAAATGGGTATTGTGCCTTAGCAGCAGTAAATACACCAGGGTAATTTGCATTCCAATCATTTTTGTACTTACCGTTTACTTCATACGAAAATCCATAACCAGAATGTAGCTTAGAAGGAGCTAAATTATCAATACTCCCTGTCAAAGTTTCATAATACATTTCCCCAGTTATATCTTCTTTTGATACACGTTCACTTACTGTTTCTACTACACCTTTTACACTCGTTACACCACACATTGCCTTTTCTTTTGAAGGCTCATAGATTGCTGTTTTAATAGGATTATTTTTATACGTAGTTTCCTCTATGTCTATGCGATTACCAGCAGGGTTAATTTCTGCCTGAATTGTTCCTTTCCCTTTATGTTGCCAGTCAAGGTTTAAGGTTTTCTTTTCTCCCTCGGTTAATCTTACCTTTTGTGATGATACTTGTTGTCCGTTATGTTTTAACACAACTACTGTTTCAGGATTCGTATATTTTTCTTCTAATACATCTAGCTTTTTAAGTTTATTCTTCTCTTTTTCGAACTTCTGTCTTGCATTATCTAGCTTACTTGCCGCACTATCTAGTTTATTTTCTTCCCAAGAGCAGTCTCTATCATAATAGTGATCCTTTCCCTCGGCATCTACTTCATGAATTGGATTACGGCGACAATAAGTTAGACTAGATTGAGCGCTATCTCTCTCCGATTCAGAGCTATTTACTTCTTGTTGAGACTTATTAATATTGTTGTTTACCTTTGCTCTGTATTGGTCACGTTCTGGTTTAAAATTATCACGTGATACATCTATTCTTGTTTTTATATTCTTTCCTTCTCTTGCTGTTTCTCCTTCGATTCTGTCACTAGAAAAATCAATTTTATATTTAAAGTCTTCTTCATCGCCTGGATCTGGGTTAGGTGTTACTTCAGTACCACAGTTATCATCTATAGTGAAATCAACAGTTTTCTCGTTTGATTCCCTCTGAACAGCATCAAGAACTTTAATTTTCGCAGTATATCGGCCACACATTTGTGGCTGCCACTTTAATTCTTCTGACTTAAATTGCCCTGCATCACCTTCATTTGGTTTTTGATTATCTTTTTGTGGATTTGAACGTAAATAATTTTCTTGATGATGCACAGTTTCGCCATCTTTTGTAATATCTAACAGCCATTTAACTCGGTTCCGTTCTCCAGCAGCTGATTGATATGGATTTACTGTTGTCCCATTCGGATCTCTATCGTTATATCCTTTTCCCTTACTGACATATTCAAAACCGTTAAACGTAAATTTCACAGGTACATCTTTTTTTCCACTCATAACTTTAAAATCAATTATCTTAGGCTTACTTGTACGTACATACCACAAGCTATACCTATTCACACTATCTACACCACCAGCTCCTGCATAACCACCAGAAAGGTAAGCTATATCCCTAATCCAATAAAACTTTCCTAATGTAACATTAGGACCATTAAATTTTTTAATATCATGTTTCTTCAAATTCCCCAAAACAAAATTGGGTTCTCCCCAATACTTATCTTTAATAACAGTTTTCGTAACTTGTTCAACTTCTGTTACCATTCGATCCCCAACAACAACTGCACTGTTAATGTACCCATCATTTGAAATTCGAACATAAGGATCCGATGTATCTTCATTTTGGACTAGATTTTCCCATGGATTTCCCCAATTGAAAGAGCCATTATAAACGGCAGGAAAATGTAAGTCAGCTTTATAATTGAACTCTTTTGATTTATAGCCACTACCCGGTCTAAGCAAATTACCGCTTAATTGCAATTCATCAGATTTTAAAATCGAATTTTTACTGCCATCAAAAAATGGTATGTCATTATTCGCCGCACTTGCAACTGATGGTAATGCCAACATTAATGATGCGCAAGTCAATAATAATCCTTTTCTCATTTTCATAAAATCCTCCTTAAACGCAAAAAAAGGACAAACCTGTACCTTGGTAAGGTACGTAAGGTTTGTCCTTTACGTATTTATTATTATATTAAACTTATATAATTATACAATATTCAACTTGACCTGTAAATACTAAATGATTATTTAGGCTCTACTTCTACATACATCATGTGATCTGCTGTAGAATGGCCTACACGAATTTTATATTTACCTTTTTCATAGTTATTAATTGATTGAGCATCTACACTTTCCTGAATTTCTTTATCTAAAACTAAATCAGAATTTAACATGGTAACCCATTTTTTAGTTAACTCAATAGTGGCTTCATTATTATCTAAGAAAATAATTTTAAAATCGTTTTCATTATTTGCATCAATATAAACTTGCGCACCAATTGTACCTGCTGGCAAGTACATATTTTTATCAAGGATTCTAATAGTTCCATTTAAATCTGCATATTTAAGGTTAGTACCAAATTTACTATTTACACTCTTAATAATGTTTTGCGCTTGTGTAGAAATGGATTTTTGAGAAATTGGATTATCCATAGCAATCGGATTATAAACTACATCATCTGTAGTTAAAACTTTGTCTAAACTCGTTGGTAAATTAGTTTCTGGTTTTGTTTCAGGTTTTGGATCTGGCTTCACTTCTGGTTTTTCTTCAGGTTTCGGGTCTGGCTTCACTTCTGGTTTTTCTTCAGGTTTTGGATCTGGCTTCACTTCTGGTTTTTCTTCAGGTTTCGGGTCTGGCTTCACTTCTGGTTTTTCTTCAGGTTTCGGATCTGGTTTCACTTCTGGCTTTTCTTCTGGTTTTGGATCTGGCTTCACTTCTGGTTTTGTTTCTTTTTCTACTGCATTAATAGAGTTATATAAGAACTGACTATACGCTTCACGTGTTACAAACATTTTTGGGGAATACATATTATCTCCTGTACCAATTGTAACTCCATTTTCCTCTAATGCACTAATTGCGCCATAAGACCAAGAATTTTTATCAACATCTGCAAATTTTGATGTTTTCGTTGCCTTAAATTTAAAAGCATTTGTAAGTACTTGTGCCATTTGTTCACGAGTTAAAATATCATCTGGACCATATTTTCCATCACCAAATCCATTCACAAGTCCTGCTTTAGCAAGTGCTAAGATTTCTTTTTCAAACAAATGTCCCTTAATATCAGTAAACGGATTTTTGAAGCTAGCATCTGCATCTGCCGGCTTTACGTACATATAAATCATACGAGCAACTTGCCCACGAGTTACATTGTCACCAAAACCAAAGATATTATTTCCGTACCCTTGCACTACTTTACGATTTGTTAAATCATAAATTGCTTTTGTAGACCAGTGATTTGCTGGAACATCATTGAATTTTAATGAGTCTGTGTTATCAGCCTTAGCAGTAAATGCTCCTGCTCCTAGTAATGATGTACCCATAATTGTTAATGCTGTTGCTGTTTTTAAAAATTTGTTTGCCATTGTTTGTTCCTCCAAATATATTAGTTTTTTCATAGATTCTTTTATTGTACCGAATTTAAACATAAAATCCATATACTTTAACATATTAATTTATTAATTAGCGTTTTTTTATAACCGCTGTTCTATATGTAAAATATTACCATATAAAAATAGGCTTGTAAAGTATTTTTATATATTTATTTATAAATATATTTTTCTAGCAAAAAAACTATACTTTTCAGCATAGTCTTTTATAGTACAAGTCTTAGAATTTTCATTATTTAAAATACACTTGTCCCAATCCATCTTTACTCGCCCATATCGGAGCCTTTATGCCATCTAGCCCAATCAGCTTAAATATGAAGAAATGGTGTTCTGCTTTCACCTTAAAAGAAAGAGGTTGACTATGATCAATGCGTCCCTTTGTATATTCATACTTCCAGCCATCCATCTTTTCTTCTTTCATTCTTTTCTCTATCCCAGGGACTAAATCAACCCTTTTTCCATTGTAATCATATTGAAATCCACCCTTATTCTCTGCGATTTCAACCATATCAGAAGCAAAGTTATGTGCTTTCACTAACTGTATTCCATACAAAACACCTTCGGGTAAAAGGCTGATTAATAATAAAGAAAGTGTCAGGAATAGAGCTGTAGTTACTGTATTTTGCATTCTTAATGCACCTACTCTTTTTCTTTATTTTACGTTTCCACCTAATTGTTTTTCTTTTGCATTTGCATCATAGATAATAATACTTCTTGCTTTACTCTTTATCGTTTCTTTTTTTTCATCAAATTGCTTAAAATAACTAGCAGCTTCTGCATCACCTTCGACAGCAATCATTGCTGGTTTCTCTTGTACAGCATGGACAGTGAAGTGACGTTTTGAAGCGGGATCTTTAAAATCCGCATTACCGTTATATGCTTTTTCAAACTCTTGTTTTGCTTTTTCTGGATCAATAGCTATTTCTTCCTCAGCTCGTAGAGTACCTACTTTTACAGACTTAGCCACAGCTATCTCGCCTCCCCTTTCTAAAGACGATTTGTTATCAGTATGTGTCGTATCTCCAATCACCATATCAGTTACAAAGAATAGACAACCTACAAATAACAGCAACATACTTGCTGCAATAATAAACTTTTGCATTCCTCTTCACACTCCCTTAACTTTCAGACTTTCGAAATCGAAATCCACTTAAAATGGAACTTTTCTTTTGGTTCAACAATTGGTTTGGTAGCAATAACTCTGCTATTTCCTTCAATATTCCTTCTAACTCTTTATAATAGTTCCGACTAGATAGTAACGTACTACTATTTAATTGAGATTCAAATACATCTTCTATCTCATATGGTGGTAAAGCAGTTAATACCTTATCTCCAAAACATTCTTCTATTACTTCATGCTTTAAAAGTGCAGGAGAAAACTTATTCCCAATGATTCTCGTTTTCTCTAAAGCTAAATAAGAAACTAACTTTCTTTCTTTTTGTGTAAGAGGATGCGTAATCTTTAGCAATTGATGCAAATCTGGTTCCACTACAAAGAATATGTAATCTGCCATTTCACATATCTCATGGTATAAATCTTTATCCCAATCGCTCCCTGCATCAATAATAGATATAGGTGCTTCTTGGTTGGCCAATAAAACCTTAATAAAATGATCAAAGTCTTGCTCTGTCTCGTTTTTCAGCTCTTGGTCCACTATAGGATTCTTTACGATATAATTTATTCTTCCTTGCTTCCATTTTGGAATTGATAATATATCAGATTCCTTCTGTAGCATCTCTTTATACCGCTGCAACATAAATTCACTTCGATAATTTTCTGGTGCTTCTGTATATCCCTTTAATAAAGGATACGTATATCCATCATCATATAGATTCTCTATATAATTCACATCAATCTGTAGTTCATTTAAGTAAGCTGCTAAAAGATGTGAAACAAAAGTTGCACCACTTCTCCTGTTCATGCTGGCCACAACAATTGTTCTTCTCGGAATAGCAATACCGATTTGTTTTTCATATACCGGCTCAAAAGCAAATTTATACTGTTTTTTTATAATAGGTGCTTTTGGCATCTCATCTGGAACAGACTTACGCTTTTGTTTGTTTTTAAATAGTTTGTTGGAATTAGAGGCAGGTTCACTGTTGCCGCCTTCCCCTAATTCACTTGATGCTTCCTCTTCTTCCTCATCAACAGGAACCTCAGGCAACTTTGTTTGTTGTGGTGCCTGACTTGCTCCTACAATTTCCGCTACATTTTTAATATCCGATTCCTGTAACAGCTGCGGGATTACTTTATTATCAATATCAATTTTACGAGAGTTAAAAATGTCATAAATACCTAAATAAATCAGTTTCGCCAAAAACTCATCATCATTTTCACGCTCTGTAAATACCACAATACGAATATCCCGATTAAAGCGAATATCCCTTAATTTCTGTAAGATAATCAATTCACGTTTCTCTTCATGTCCCGCATCAATATTTAATCGTTTGTCATTAATACATAGAATATTGGGCTGTTCCGTATCTAGAATTTCATCTAGATACTTGATGTGCATCACATCACTATCAGCTACTTCAAATCCCGCACCAATAAAATCCTCACGTAAATATGCCGTATATACAGTATCGCTAATAGCTAAAACGATTTTTTTTACCATAGTGAACCTCCTACAAACTCTAACGTTGGATTAAAATCATGTTTTCGATTGGAATTTGCGTCTGAAGATGAACCTTCCCAATAATCTCATTCAGAATATACTCCATTTCGACTTGTTCCATTGAACGTGGAGCCCCAAAATCAGAATTTAGTTTTAGTCGTATTTCTAATCGATCTTGTATCTCATGTAAAGGTGTATCAAGATAAAGAAAGCTGTGGTATAGAACACCATCTTCAATATTTTTTTGAATCATATCCTTTGTTTGATGAATAAATGTAACCTCAGCAACCTCAATAAAAGGATTATCAATGGTTACTTTGCTATTCCAATTTAAAGTCCAAATCTCACAATGCTCTTCCGCATGCACAACAACTCCGTTTACAGAAGGCGTAATTGAGAAGAAACGATCTACAGGAACTTTGGTTAATAAAGTGGTATCACCTTTCACTAATTCAAATCCTCTTTCTAATCGTTCATGTTCAAAAGCATATTCAGCACCACTATATGCAACTTCACAAAATACTTGTTCTAATAATGGACGAATTCCCTCATATGTTCGTATAGCAAACACACTAAATTCCTGTGTTTCATCTGTTCGAATGATTTCGTACAATTCATATTCGGATGCATTTGCTAGGGCAAAAGGAATGTCCTTTATAAAATTCGGATCAGTATATAAATTCTCAGGTATTTGTGTTTCAGGATGATGTATAAACTCTAGACATAATTGATACCCTTTTAAAAATGCATTCTTAACAGCTGCAGGGAATAGAGTTTCAAAACGCTTTACATTATTTTTAAACGTTTTTTCTTCAATTTCGTTATTAAATTCTCTTTCTTGTAATATATTTGCTTTATTTCCTAGTAATAAAAAGTAGTGATTAATAATGCAACTAATATTCTCCTCAAATGCTGCATTGCCCTCACAATACTTTGTAAATCTCTCTTTACTCATGTTTACAATTTCATTCATAGTTCAAATTCTCCCTTTTTTGATATTTATACAAAAAAAAGACACACCGATGGCAGGTTATGTGCCTTCGGTGTGTCCGTTTAGCTAGAAATTAAATCTATTAATTTGTATATTTCTCTTAGTTAATTGTTGTTCACGTATAAGAATACCTCTATGAATTTTAAAAGTCAATAGATTAATTACCCCCTTGGAAACTTATATTTATTCCTTCTTTCTATTTTTCTATGTATCTAATCTAAGAAAATACAAGTAATTAAATATAAATAATGACAAGTATTTTATATACAAACAACAAGAAATATATATAACTAAACTCAATTATTAATTATAAAGGGATTTAGCAAATACCTCTAAAGCCTTGTATTACATACGTTCCTTGCTATTAAGATAAATTCCCTATCGTAATATCCCCAATACAAACAAGCCTCCCATCATATAATTCACAAGTCTATAATAAAATAATTAAGATATTCACAAATATTGAATTGAATTATAAACACACTGAATCGTATTTAAACGTAGCGTTAGCAGCTTATATACTTGCGTAAAAATGATCGTAGAAATATTTTCCTAAATAAAAAAGCATGTCTTCAAAATAAAGAACATGCCAAATAACCCTTGCTTTTAAGTGATTTTTTAACAAGGGCTGCTGTATTTATTTTTTTAAATTACATAAAGTCAGGATAAACACCATTTTGCTTATAATAATTTATCCTTGCATCGTGTCTTTCTTCTACAGATAAACTTTTTTCTTTAAAATCCGTCCATGAATCTCTAAACTGTACACGCATAAATGCTGGAATGAACACTCCCCCACTTAGCAAAGCTTGAAGTGGGGGTTTCTAACGTTTCGATCTAACGGACGATTAACGTCAGGGGAGTTAACACATTAGCGAGCTGTTTCACGCCTAACCCCTCTATCCCATTTGTCCATGCATTTGGGATTACTTTTCGTAAAATGTTAGCCGCAGCATTTACATCTGCATTAATTAAAGTTTTATTTGCTGAACGATATATGCCGCGCTTTATTCGTTTTCCTGAAAAAGTTGTATTTTGGTCATTTTCTCCATACGTTGGAATGAAGTCGTTATCCAGAAAACTTGCTTTCGATGTATATGATTCTTCAGTTACAACAACGTGAATGCCTACAGCATTTGCTTTGTATGTAATCATTTGAATCAGTAAATTATGCGGGATATGACAAAACGATTGGTTATTTCTTTTTCCCATATTCGTTTCTTGTTTCCAACTTTTGTTTTGACCAATAACGATTTTACAAACGTCTTCTTCTTGAGCTAGTTTTACGATGTGGTGACTAACTTTATGGAAGACGTCTTTTATTTTCAAGTAACGTTTTTGATGAAGTTTTCCTATCCTTTTAGAAGTAAAAGGTCCTTCATTAGTTTGTTTTCCATTTCTAAGAATGCTTGTAAAATGACTCTTCATTTTGTTGTAATATTGATTTATGCTTTTGACATGTTTGCCCTTAACAAGGACAGGTTTCATACCTGTGTTTGTTACGATGGTTGCAAGGTTATCAATCCCTAAATCAATACTCATATAACGAGCATTCTCTTCAATCATTTGTTGTTCAGAAGGAACATCAATTACCAATTCCACTACATATTCATTGTATTTTGGAATCACACGAACTTGTTTCAGTTTACCTTTAGTGAAACCTATTTTCCCAATATTTAATTGCAATTTCGTCTTTGGAAACTTTAAAAATCTACCGTTTTTAATGATGCAATCTTGGTTTGTATACAGAATCTCTTTTTCAGAAGAACGAATATACTTTGGAATCCTAGGCATTCCAGCATATTTGTTTGGATTCTTTTTATAGTCTTTTAAACTAGCAAAAAAAGATTTCCA
Source organism: Bacillus thuringiensis (assembly GCF_001595725.1). Taxonomy (GTDB): domain Bacteria; phylum Bacillota; class Bacilli; order Bacillales; family Bacillaceae_G; genus Bacillus_A; species Bacillus_A thuringiensis_K. The sequence continues at coordinate 205,183 of NZ_CP014284.1, read as the reverse complement.
ATTTTGGAACAAACCTTTCATGATGGACTGGCTACATTGCGTAGGCAAAGCTCGATAATCATTTTGAATCATAGCCTTAAATAGTGCATCTAGAAAGTTGTAATCTACATAAGGTTTTTCAAAATTAGGTTCTGAAAACAAATTACATGTAATCTCTTTCTGTTCTTCTTTAGGCTTTAACTTCTCTTTTTCCAATTTCTTCTGATAGGCAAGAAGTTGTGTGTCATTCATCTTACCAATATTTTTATGAATATTATCCAGAACATCTTTTTGCAAAGGCTGCAACTCTTTTTCTTGTGTTAATCCAGTGTACACCTGACGTATATAAAAGTTTGTGGTGTTGTACATGTTCTTAGCGTTATGACAACATTCTTGAAAATAAGAATACATACGATGCCCTTTTTTAATCCAAATTTGAAGAGTTTTATAGTTTGATGGATTTTCCTTTGTCATTTTACTCACCTCCTTGTTAAGGATATTATAGCAAAAAAGAACATACGTTTCTGTTTTTTCTTGAAAATAAAATATTTCTTTCAATTCACCTCACCACCTTCACTTACGTTTAGAGGTGGGAGTCCTCTCGAAAGGCATGATAGATTGCGTGAAAAACAATTTCTTGTCTAAATGCAGTCATTATATTTTCTTTATCTTTTTTTCGTAACGCTTGTCCCATATGCTTTAAACGAGACACTGCTTCTTTTCTGCACTTTGCTATTGGTCTATGTAATTCTTTTTTATCATCCTCTATTACGCAGTTTGAAGAAAACACAACATTAAACTTCTCAATGATGATTTGTTTTACTTGTTTTCTTACACTTGTAATTCGTGATTCATTAGAATTTTTCTCTTTAGAGTCAATTGCAGTAAATTGCACAATAGGTTTTATAATTTCTATGTATTGTCGTACTTTTTTTGCATTACGCTTTAATCTTTCTTTTAAGAAAGCCATTCTTCTTGTGATCTGGAACTCATCAATATTATGTTTATAATGTTCCATACCCACTTTTCTTGAAAAAGTGTTGATTAAATTTAGAAGGAACATAATTCCCCTATTATCACGAGCCTTTACTAGACTACTCAGTATCATTGTTTGGATAAGGTGAAATGGAATACGGAAATACGAAAGAGTTATACCTGACATGTTTGAAGTTTCCGAAGCAGTATGGTTATACAATGCATAATCTACAATTTCATATACAGTACGATTTCCAACAGGTGCTTCTTTTACAAGCTTACGCTCCAAACAAACCTGAAAACCTGTATAAATTGTTGTGTAGGGAATCCCGCTTTTCTTAGCAAGATCCATTATTTGAAATTCACGTGGAATCATTCCTATATCATTGCATTCAAAGTGAAGCAAGATGTAAGTAGCTAAAGCTGAAGATGGTAACTCTTTTCTTTCATTTTCTAGTTTTATGGTGTTTAATAGTCCATCAAAAAACTTACCCCCATGAACTTTAAAGTTCTGTTGGGAAAAAGCCATTTGCGTATGCATAATGTTGCTAACTCCTTTCAAAAGAGCGGAAAAAGGCACTGTCATACCACGGATACAAAATATTACTAATAAAAAAAGTAATATATGTATTATCACGGTAAACAATGCCTAAAAATACGCAAGAAATCCCCTTTTTAATTTGCACAAATACATAAGATACAGTAAAATTATCTTATAATTTCATGCAAAATAAAAAGGTTTATTGGCTTTGTTTACCGCTGTCGATCGGAAATTTCTTTTGGGATTTTTGTGCGGTGTACCACAATGAAGTAGTTGGCGCTACTTCATTGGGCTGATGAACCTTTTTTTGCTTTATTATATTTTATTTTTTTATTATATAAATATTTTATCGTTAATAAATCTGTATCTAAAAAAATACAAAATTATTAAAGTAACTACATCATATATAGTTTTTTCATCGTTGCAAGGTGATTTTCTAAAAGTATGACCTTTGTTAAATAAATATAAATGAAAACTACCACTCAAACACCCCATTGAGCGACGCTCAATCAAAAGTCAATCCAACACAAGTAAGAACAACCTAAATATCCATCGATCAGCTACCTGATTAACGCTCAATCAACAAAATATTGCTGCAAAAGTGCATACATGGTACTTTTATCATCATCCCTATAAACAATCACCCGATTAATCACCAGTCACTTACGCCAGAAAATCAATATTATTTCCAGTAAATCGAGTGGTGATTGAGCGGTTGATTTTATTTTATTAAATGGAGTCTCAATCAGTCAATTAATCACCAGTCAATCGGTTCATCATTTCAAGGTGGCTGATCAGCGAATGATTGAGTGGTTGTTTGTATATGAAAGTTTTAGAGGAAACAAAGTATGCATTTCTAATAAAGCTGATTGATTGGTAAACTATTTTTTAAGGATTAATGTAAAAAGTTCGCATAATAATAGTTTGATTCTACTAATTAAATAGAATGAAACTATTATTAAATAGGAGGATATAAATGGAGAAAATTAATTCGATACCAAAACCTTTTTTCGAAACTTTGGGAGAGCATGGTACAACTTATTTGGTATATGGGTACAGAGTTGCGCAACCTAAGTTATATTTAGGTGAGTTTAATTCATTAAAAGAAGCTAGACGATTCATCTATAAATATGCTTATAATAATCCTCAATGGCTAAATGCAGACGGAGACATTAATGAATATAATAATAAACCATCTAGACCTGAAAGTGATAATAAAAGGTATAAGGGCGTAATTGAAAAAGAATATAAAAAGTATGCCGATTTTAAAGGTTGGAAGAAATAAAATTAGCAAACTCTTTATATTGTAAAATAACAAAGTAAACTATACTTGAGTGCCATGATTATTACAGTTTAAAACAATAGTTGTGAATGAATCATACTTTTTATCGTTTTCCGACAGAAGACTCCTTCCTCAAAAATGTGAAGGTGTGAAACACCAATTTGAGGTGGGCGATGAATGTCAGTGGCATAAGCCAACATATTTGCTATCATTTACTTGTACAGATTGATCTTCGAAAGCTGAAGAGATGAGGTTGGTTGCAGAAAAACGTTACAACCGTAAAATCTTCAGCGTTCTATCGTCCCATGCTTGCCGAAGTTGCGAAAACCAAGCTAAAGTAGGGAGTGTGGTGCGCCAACGTACAAGATACTTATGTTCTCACCGTAGGGACTACGGGTAGAGCCTGCTAAGATAACTAGTGGATACATTGGTGTTCGCAGGAATCTCCCACTTCAAACAGCCCGTAAGGACGTTAAGTGGTGAGTAGTTCAAAAATGATATTAAATATAATCAAAATAAAAAGACTATCAAAAGATAGTCTTTTTATTTTTTTCCAAAAAGCTTTGAGAAAAACCCGCCTTTTTGTTCAGTATTTTCTTGTCTCTGAGCATTAGCGCTTTTTTGTTCTTGAATTAATCGTATAGTACTCATTAACTTTTCGTCACGTTCCTCTAAACGCTTATTGATTCTATCGAAATTATCCTGACTTTGTTTAGCCACCGCAGCGAAGAATTCCATATTTTGTTTTGTTAATTCTTCAGTTACTTTAGCTGTAACTTCCTCAGTAATTTTTTCAGTCAAAGCTTCTATAAAGTCTAGATTGACCTGCTGTGCTTTAACTAATGAAGTTTCTTTTGGTTCACCATCACCGTCAACATCTTCAGCATAAACATTTCGAATAACCGTCGGATCCATATCTAAAAGCCCAACAATTTCGTGCTTTTTCTTTGACTCAGAATAATAATGTTTAATCTTTTTTACTGTATCAATACTATCCTCATGAACATATTTAAGTTGGCGTTCTTTTTTTATGTTCAAGTACTCATCAAAATCGTTCAACCATCTACGAAGAGTACTTTCAGGAATATCAAGCATGGTTGCTACTTCAGATACGCGATAATAACCATCGCTTAACTGTTCATCAATCATTTGCTCACCACCTAACTATATGATGCTTGTCCTATATACATTATATAAAAATTCTGTAGAAACTAAAAGAACACCTTTGTAGATTGCACAAAATATCATGGTTTTTAACGCTTGATCACTCGATCATTCATTGCTCATTCATTGGATTTTATATCTAAATTCCTATGTTATTGAGCAGTGATTAGTTGAGCGAGCATGTTTTATTGCTCAATATTTACAAAATCAGCACATCATAGAAGCAATTAATCTACTCTTATGCCAATTAATTTTTGCATATTTCTAATTACAAATAAGAGTTATTAGGTAAAAACAAAGGGATATATTATCGTAATTATTACGTTAATTTAACCCGTTATTATTCAGGGTGATATTACGGTTAATATTTCGGAAGTATTTAAAGTATTGATAACAAAAGGTTCTTGATAAAAACGTAGAGATATATTATAGTTAATACATACGATACTTCGGAAGTATATTCCGAAGTATCTACGGTGATTATATCGGGACTAAATCCCTTAATATTTTTATTGCTTTTTGTGTCTATACATAAATTTTGCTTTTTATTAAAGGTGGTGTGAAATTAGTGTCTAATATATCAATGAGCAGCAATGAAATTATTGATGTACTCTGTGAGAATTTAAATGACGGTATTTGGGCTCTACGTGTCCTATATGCTGAGGGAGCAATGCACAAGGAAAAACTTTGGGATTGTATCAATCAGTATCATAAAGAATATCAAATTGAAAATGAGAAAGATTATGAGGGTAAAAAAATACTTCCATCGCGATATGCTTTGGATATTATGACTGCAAGACTTGAAGGGGCAGGGTTGATATCTTTTAAACCATTTGGACGCGTTCGAGTTTACGAAGTGACAGATCTAGGTAATGTTTTGATCAAAGAACTAGAAAAAAGAAAAAAGAGTTGAGAAAAACAACTAAAATATATACTTGAGGGAGGATATACATATGGCAGGCAATTTTTCAGAAATCGAAAGCCAAGGAAATATTAGTTTAAAATTTGGATTCTTAGGACTAGGTATGGGTGGATGCGCAATCGCAGCGGAGTGTGCAAATAAAGAAACTCAAATTAAAAATAACAAATACCCATATCGTGCGATTCTTGTTAATACAAATAGTCAAGATTTTAACAAAATTGAGATTAAAAATGGGGGAAATGTACGTAAAATACAGTTAGAAGGATATGAGCAGGGTGCAGCTCGTAATCCACAAGTTGGTGAGGAAGCATTTGTAAAGCATGAATCAAAGATTTTCGAAGCGGTTAAGCAGGAATTTGAAGATCGTGATTTCATTTGGATTACTTGTGGCCTTGGTGGAGGAACAGGAACTGGAGCTCTATTAAAGGCAATTGAAATGCTATATGAACATGATTACAATTTTGGATTATTACTAACTTTACCACGTGATGCAGAGGCTTTAAAAGTATTAGAAAACGCAACTTCACGCATTCGCAGTATTGCAATGAACCAAGAAGCTTTTGGCTCAATTGTATTAATAGATAACGCTAAACTATATAGAAAATTTGAAGAGGAAAATCCAAGTGCTTTAGCAAACGAATATACTAGTTATAGTAACAAATATATTGCTGATGCATTACATGAGATTAATCTAGTTACTTCATCATTTACACCGTTTTCAGATACACACTTTGATGCGAGTGAATTTGCTCAAGTAATTAATACACCAGGCGTTTTATCATTAGCAAAACTAGAACTAAAATCAAATCAATTAGACACTGAAAACCCGCTAGGTTACTTAACTCAATTAGGGAACGCACTAGAAAAAGGCGTTTTATACGATACAGAAAGAGAAGAGCTAGAAAGTGCTAAAAAGAGCGCACTATCTATCGTTACATCACCGCTACGAGCAGGTCGATTATATAACTTCTCTTTCCTTAACCAAATGGAAAACTTCTTAAAAGAAAGAACTCCATATGTAGATGAACGTCCTATAGCTCCATATGTTAATAAACATACAGCGAAAAAAGAAGAAGATATAGTAAAATTCTATTCAGTTGTTGCAGGACTACCATTGCCAAAACGTGTGAGTGATATTATTGATGAGATTACGAGAATTAAAGAAGAACGTGAGCAAGCTAATTCTAAGAAATCAAATGCTGTTTTAAATAAACTTTTTGCATTTGATGATTCAGTACAAGAAGAAAAACCTAAAAAGAAAAAATTGAATTTTGGTGCTGAACCCGAAGTAGAAGTTGCTGACGATTCACAACCAGCAAAGAAGAAATTATCATTCTAAACAAAAGACCGACAAATATAATTTTTGTCGGTCTTTTTCTATTTCAAAAGCAATAAAAAACTACAAGGAATAAGTATGATATCTATTATATTTTCTGTATGTATAATACGGCTTTACATAATGTGATAGTTTAAATAATTTGTTAGGCCGTCCTAACAATTGTATTCGTATACTTTATCCTTTAATAAATTGTTCGGTTAAAACATGTCTTCCGTCCGAACAATTTTAAAAGAACTAAAAGACTATATAAATCAATGTTTCTAGCGTATTTTTAGCAAGAGAAGCAATCCAAACTTCAGCGTACGAGTTTTAGTATCTAGATTAGCGCAAATTCAGTTTAAACTTTTAATAATTTACAACTATATTTTGCTGTAATAAGATATATAGAAATGGTTGTTATTTATTGAAAATAAATTCGAATTATGGAGTTGCATATAATGAAAAGTAAAACGTATAAATATACAAGCAAAGGCACACAGAAATCTTTTCGTTTAAAAGAGGTTGATATATTTGTATTTACATTTTTATATTACAAAAGGCATCTTACTACACGACAAATTACTCAGCTTTATAGTGCGTTTGAAGGCAGAGATTTTTCTGAAGATAGTGTGTTTACAAAACTTAATCGTTTTTCAAAATATGGTGCTATCCTGACCAAAAAAATTGATAAAAGAGATGATAGTATAACCAGACGTGCGACATTCTCCTTAAAAGATAGAATGGTTGATTACCTTCAAGAAATAGGAAGGATTCCTGTAGGATCATCAAAACGTAGATATTCTTCTTCAATCTCACTACATACACTCTGCTCACGAGAAATATTAGTACGCACACTTTTAGAAGTGTCGAAAAAGACCAATACGAATAAGATATTATGCGAGCTAGATATTCGCTCATATCATCAAAAACAAAAGAAAACAGAAATTGAAGATGCAGGTTTACTCTTAATTCCCGATGAACATATTTCATATCAAGACAAAAATATTTACATTGAAATGGATATGTGCAAAGAAACCAATGCTACCTTAGTTGAAAAGGTGGGGAAGTATATTGAATATGCACAAAAAAACACTAAGAATATAACTGTTGTTTTTGTTATGTATGATAAATCGATGTTCCTTGCGGAAGATGCAGAACCACCATACGTACGCATGAAAAATCTCTTATTTTCTATGCGTGAGTTTCATGAACTTTTAATGAACCTACCAAATCTAAATATGTACATCTGCTCTTTGAAAGAAGCTGGAGATGTTATTTCAGATATCATTCTAGGAATAGATGATAATCAAAACTTTGAACTAGATATTCTTTTACCTTTATCTCAACGTACAGTAGGAGATGCCGATTGGCGCTACGCATTTGTTGAAAAAGTTCAAACATTTAAGGAAACAATAGATGGTGGTCTTAGACGAACGTATAGGAGAGATAAAGATGCTATGCAAGATTTCTTCTTTATTTTTGGCAATGAAAATGATTACCGAATGATTGCTAGATTAGACGATGTTGTGTTTTCAAGAAGAGAAGGTGATGAGGGGGTGCCACTTGTTGTGATCTATCCAAAGCGCAAAAAGGCTAGAGATATACTTTTAATGGACACTTATGACAATGTACTACTTCTATCGCTCCAAAATGAAAGTGTTACTATCGACTCGGATGAACAAATCATGGCACGTACTGCAAATAACATACACCCGAAAAGACGCAAGCTTGTTGAATTATATTAATCGTTTATTTTTTATATACTTTTATAAAATTTTATTGATTTTTATTATTTAAGGTGATAGAATTACGTTTGAACTAAACACAAAAAACTACAATCAAATCAGAACATATGAAATTAAGGCAAGCGACACACGCTGTTTTTACAGTGGGTGTCGCTTGCCTTTTTTTATATGGAGAAAGGTGGAAAATCAAAATGGATTTACAATATGCAACTACTATTACTGGGCGAGTGCTCTCTGCTAGAGAAGCGTTTAAAAACCCTGAACTAGTCCTCAAACATATGACAGAAGAGGGGGCAACGTTTAGTGTTTCTCTACAAGATATCCAGATCCCAGGAAAACCAAATTACTACTGGTATGATGTAATCATTGAAACAGCAACAAATAAAAAAATAGAAGTAAATATTACGGTACTTTCTCAGGAAGAATATAACCAGCTCTGTGAAAGAGATAGTATTGATTTATATTTAAAACAAACTGAAGATGCAGCCAAATTCTTTTTAAAAAAATCAAAGGAACTATTTCTACCAGAATTCAGTAATCGATTCAAGTTTAAACATAAAGCTCAATTATGTCTGTAAGAGGTAGGTGAGTCTATATGGAGACATTTAAACAACGATTACCGTTATTTACTACAATTGGCTTAATTAGTGGATTTATTCTTTCATTTGGATTTGGTTTAGTAAACTACATCAAGTTACTCTACTATGCATTTGAACCACCGTCTTATCCTATAGAAATTACATATGTACCGCTTATTTTAATGTTCTTCTCTTTGCTATTAGGAGAATTCAGCTTTAGGTTTTACAGCCGTATTCCTGCTTTGCATGTGAAAAATGGGAAATTAATAATTTTGATTACTTCTCATATTGCAGTTGATATTCAATTTTTATGGTTTGCAACTGCTCCGATCCATGCAAAGGTTATTCCGTATCTTACAGATAAATCAAAACATGTTAATTTTGGTGAGTATGAGGCCATAGGTCATGTTTTAACAGGAAATTTTCACACACTCACTATGATTTTTGTCTTTTTACCTACAGTATTTATGATTTTATTTACACTTTGGTATAGTGGCCATATTGTTCGTTACCGAGAAGAAATATTAAAGTGGGTCCAAAAATACGAATATAAAAATCACAAGTTACAAAAATGGTTTAATAGCCAAGAAGAACAAATATACCCTGACGTAGAAATTGGACCGCATATTGAGCATAAAGAGATGGTTCGTATTAAGGGGAAAGATAGAACGCTAAATGGAATCATTATTGGTCCAATCGGTTCTGGTAAAACATCAAGTTTAATTATTCCCATGATTAATCAAGATTTACACTGGATGGTACGTTTTATAAATAAGTTTGAAACCGCGTATAAAAAGAATGATTATGATACAGAAGAAGTAAAAGGGACCTTTTTAAATGGTGTAACTGTTATTGAACCGAGTAATGATTTATGTCAAAAAGTATTTAAGTTGGTACAAGCACATAAGATTCCTGCAAGCTCGATTTATTACATTGATCCAACTAATCCTGATACCAAAAATATAAACATTCTGCGAGGACCAGTTGATAAAGTAGCAGAGGTTTTCGCAATGGTTATTCAAGGTTTGTCTGAATCTAACAATGCGTTCTTTGAACAAGCGCAGCGTAACCACCTTAAGCAACATATTTACTTATTAAAACTGCATAATCCTCAAAAAGATGTCACCTTTGATGATTTAATAAGCATGTATGACGATGTAGAGCGTGTTCACCGTATGCACAAACTATTAAAAATACAGGTAGAAAAGTTATATGATTTTGTTCAAAGTGGAGCAGCTTCACGTGACCAAAAAAACGAATATCAAATTATAAAAGGTATTGACGAATGGTTTAGTGCGACACGTTTCTCTATAAATAGTTAATAACTATGAAATGAGAAGACTATCTAGATTAACACAGATAGTAATAACTGATTTAACGAGTGAGTGGAATGAAAGCCTTCATGTTGAGCTGAAACACTCCCAATAATACTCCTACATGCAGAGAAAGTTGATAGACTGCACTGTATGAAGCTAGGTGAAGACGCATGAAGAAAGCCTAAGTACATGACAACATGTATATGGCAATTGATAATGCGGTTGGCTATAAACTAATCATGGTGAGAATGACCAACTGGTCTGACGAAGATACGAATGTACGGGTCTAAAATTCGAATACAGTGAAAACTGTATCCCTTGTATGGAGTAAGTCAACGAAAAGTAAGAATCGAACCTATGAAATTCGTACTATGTAACAATGAACATAGAGAACTTACAGGCCTATAGTATCCACCTAAAATTAGATGTACAGCTAGTTAAATCGGAACGTGGGAAGCGAGAGACAACTATTTAAACCACTATCTTGGGGTTGGTTCATATAAGGTATAAAGCCGAAATTGATTTACTCTCGTGAAAGCAGGGGTACAGTACCGATGAAATTATGGAAACATAGTGGAGGGATAACCCCGAGTCATTAAAGAAATTAAGCAATAGTAACCAAATGAAGTTCATAAGGTCGAGTATGATGATGGGACTTTCCAAAAGGAAGGAGCAATATATCCATCGATGAACGCTATACTGAGAAACAATGAGTACTACGGTATGCAATCCACCTTTGACACGCTATATGAGCGCAGTAAATATAACTGCACAAAAGGAATAGGATTATATGAAATTATAACATCAAAAGAAAATATACTACTCGCATACCGCAATATCAAAGCCAATACAGGCTCAAAGACAAAAGGTACAGATGGAATAACCATAGATAATTACAAAATGAAAAATGTAGAAAACTTCATAAAGGACATTAGAACAGCTTTAAATGATTATAAACCTCAAAAAGTAAGAAGGGTAGCGATACCTAAAGAAAACGGTAAAACAAGACCTTTAGGTATTCCTACAATGAGAGACAGACTAATCCAACAAATGTTTAAACAAGTTCTCGAACCAATATGTGAAGCAAAATTCTACAATCATTCCTATGGATTTAGACCTAATCGAGCGACAAAACATGCAATAGCTAGATGTCAATCTCTTATAAATAAAGGGAATAAACATCATATAGTAGATGTAGATATAAAAGGATTCTTTGACAATGTAAACCACACCAAGCTAATAAAACAGCTATACAACATTGGAATAAAAGATAACAGGGTGCTAAGCATTATTTCAAAAATGCTTAAATCACCAATAGAAGGCGTAGGTATACCTTCAAAAGGAACACCGCAAGGTGGTATTTTATCACCACTACTATCGAACGTTGTACTGAATGATCTAGACTGGTGGATCTCGAACCAATGGGAAAACATGGATACGAAACACAAGTATACAAGCCTTCACAAATATAGAGCACTGAAGGCTACAAAGTTAAAAGAAATGTTTATCGTACGATATGCAGATGACTTTAAAATCTTTACAGATTCTCACGAATCTGCAAAGAAGATATTCCATGCGGTCAAAGAATACCTTGAAAATCACCTACAGCTTAATATATCAAGAGAAAAGTCAAAGATAACAAATATTACAAAGGGTAAATCAGAATTTCTAGGATTCAACTTAAAAGCAGTTAAAAAGAAGAATAAATTTGTTGCTAATACTCACGTTTCAAGTAAACAAATAAAAACTATTTTAGATAAAACCAAAAAGTTAATCAAAGAAATTCAACATAAACCAACTGTAATATCTGTCAACAAATATAATCAATATATATTAGGAATCAAAAACTACTACCGAACAGCTACGCATGTAAATTATAATTTTCGCCTAATAGCCTATCGTCTATCACGAACCTTATATAATCGACTTAAAAACCATGTATTTGAAAAACCAATAAACCCTTCGGTTTTATATAAACGACTTCATAAAAACAACTATAAAACATACAAAATAATGGGAGTCTATTTATATCCAATAGCAGATATTCGAACTGAAAATGCAATGAATTTCAGTCAAAACATCTGTAATTACACCACGGAGGGAAGAAAAAATCACAAGAGAATTAAACAAAATGTAGAACACGAAATCAATAAAATGATGTTCACACAAAGAAATGACAACTTGGAGTACGAGGATAATCGAATCTCTAGATACTCTATGCAGTTAGGGAAATGCTCAATTTTGGGAACATTCCTAGAAGCTGAAGAAGTACATTGTCATCATGTAACCCCCAGAAAATTAGGAGGAAAAGATGATTTTAAAAACCTTGTGATTGTTCATAAATTAGTTCATACACTTATACATGCTACAAAGAAAGAGACGATTGTTAAATATAAAAACTTACTTCAATTGGATGGAAAACAATTGAGAAAACTCAATATGTTTCGTCAGAAATGTAATTTGGATATTATTGATTAGTTAATTTAATGATGGAACGCCGTATGCGGTGAAAATCGCACGTACGGTGTGGAGCAGGGGAAAAGGTGGAGATTGCCTCAAAACCTTACCTATTGCTATATAATACTATCTGTGAAAAAACAGATTTCCAAGGAGAACCGGCCGTTTATAAATCAGGAAAATACCGCGGACAACCAATGCATTATGATAGAGAAGAGGAATATGTAAAGGGCTTGCGTAATATCTTAAAAGATTTAGCTTCAAACGTTTTAATACGGCGTGTTTTGTTTGGAAAATCCGATTTTGATTTCGATACTCATCTTGAGCAAGGTGGTATTTTACTTGTGAATACTGCAAAAGGGGAATTAGCAGAACTTTCTAATGTATTAGGGAAATTCGTTCTACTTAGTATGCAGAATGCCGTATTCCGTAGGAAACCAAACGTCTCACCTTACCATCATATTATTGTCGATGAGTTCCCGGACTTTATTGTGCGCCCGTTTAAAGAATTCCCTGCACAATCTCGTAAATATAAAGTAATTCTCACAATTGCTAGCCAAACACTATCTCAATTAGCTCTCGACTTCACAGAGCAATACATGTTTACCTTACTAGGCTCATTCCGTAACAAAATGATATTTGGAGATGTAACACCATATGATGCAAAAATCTTTTCAGATATGTTTGGTGAGAAAGAAGAATTTAAAGAGGCTGAATCTGAACAAGGTATTTCACCTATGCAAGACAACCCTGTTAGTCGATTAGGATCAACCTATCAGAAAGCAAAAGAAGTTGTTATGTCACCAGGAGATATCATGGGACAAGGTGCATTCATCTGTGCAGCTCGTATTGTACAAGACAACCATGTGCAACCTGTCCAACAAATTACGAGTAACTTTGTACCTAAAGAAGAATTCGTGCATGCACTCATACAGGTAGAGGAGCGAACAGGCCAATATTGGGAAAATGAACGTCTTCGTCTTATTAATGAATCTATTGCAAAAGCAAATCCTATGAAACATGTAGACGCAGAGAACATGAAGAAAATACAACCTTTGCCGCCTATACAAGAGGATGAGATGAAACAGAATAGCTCTATAGAAACAACTGAAGAGCAACAGCACATTGTATCATTGGAGGATTATAAGGAACACAAGTCTCAAAATGAAATTCTACCTAATGATCCTGCAGCTATGAACCAGCAGGGAGATATTGATGATGAGGCTGAAAATAAGTTGTATGAAGAAATTAAGGAATTTATTATTGAATCACAACAAGTCTCACCTTCTCATCTGCAAAGAAAATTCAAGATTGGCTATATGAAGGCTATGCAATATATTGAGAAGTTAGAACAAAATCTAGTTGTAAGTTCTTACACAGGGGATAGTCCTCGTAAAGTTTTAATTTCAAGTAATAGTAGTATACCAGAAGAACCAAGTGTTAATACTACTCATACTTCTGACAATACTATTTCGCAGGAAGTAGCGATTCCAAGCGAAGACAAAGGAACCGTACAAGAGGAAACTAGCTTCTTTAAGGATATTCTATACGACGATGTTTTAAGTTTTGTAAAAGAGTCGGGAAGTGCTTCTATATCTGTACTACAAGATACATTTAAAATTAGTTATACACATGCATCAAGATTAATAGAAGCCCTACAACGAAATGGTGAACTGCCTGTTAAAGCAAAAGAAACACATATAGAAAGTATAAGCGCTGAAATAACAGAACCAGTCGTAAAAGAAGATATTGAGGAAATCATAGATATAGGATTACCTCCTATGGGCGAATGCCATGAAATAAACATGGAGGTAGCAGAACTAAACAAAGAATTATCTATTACTATGTTAGAGCACGATTGGAATAAAGATTCCATTATTCATTCCAAAATTCCTGATGAGACTGAACCATCACTAGAAGAATTCCCATCTGATGGGCTTCCCATCACAATAATAGGAACTGCAGAAACAAGTATAGAATCTACTTCAATTCCCGTTACAATAACAGAGTCAGAAGAAACACATGTAGAAATCAATACGGTTCCAATTGAAGAAACGCTTAATTATACCGAAGAAAATAAACTAGATGAAGATGTAGCAAAAGTCTACGCATCCATTAGTCTTACAGTTCATCAAAACTTAGAAAAAGATATGGAAAAGAAAACGGGAATTTACGAAGAGCAGCAAGAATATAAACCTATGAGTTATAAAGAACGTCAAGATCGCTTAAAGGCTCAACAAAAAAATAAGAATAATACTACGCAATTACCGCTTAATAAAATTGAGAAACCACAACGAAAACCATCAAACGTAATGAGTAAGGAATTGGACATTTTTTTTGATTAATAGTTTTGAAACCTTAAATAAAATCTAGAAAAACTGCATTCTAGATTTTGTATTGTACAAATTTCCAATAGACAACAGTCTTTTTTTTCACCAAAGAACTCAGTAAAATAAAAGAAGGAAGTGAAAGATTTGAACAAACAAAAAGCGATAGAAATAGCAAGAAAGTATGGCTTGGAAGTTAAAGAGGGATCCATTATATTCAACGAGTCCGGTTTAGATTTTCTAGTTGCGTATGCAGAAGATTATAAAGGCGAAGAATGGGTGCTAAGGTTTCCGAGACGAGACGATGTGATGCCTAGGACTATAGTGGAGAAGAAAGCACTGGATCTTGTAAACAAATATGCCACTTTTCAGGTTCCAGTCTGGTCGCTTTATAAAAACGATCTAATAGCTTATAAAAAGTTAACCGGAGTGCCAGCAGGCACAATTGATCCAGAGATTCAAAATTATTTGTGGGAGATGGATTATGAAAATGTACCTGAACGATTTCACCAGACATTAGCCAAAGCGTTGGCTTCGCTACACACAATTCCGAAAGAAGAGGCTCTTAAAGTAGGCCTTTTTGTCCAGACAGCAGAAGAGGCCAGAAAATCGATGATTGAGCGTATGGAAAAGGTTAAGGCGAAGTTTGATGTAGGAAAATCCTTATGGAACCGCTGGCAGGCCTGGATAAAAAATGAAGAATTGTGGCCGCAGAAAACAGGCCTGATTCACGGTGATGTTCATGCTGGCCACACGATGATTGATAAAGATGCTAACGTAACCGGTTTAATCGACTGGACTGAAGCAAAAGTAACGGATGTATCAAATGACTTTGTTTTCCAGTACCGGGCATTTGGGGAAGCATCCCTGGAGAAACTGATCCAACATTACCGGCAAGCAGGCGGAATTTACTGGCCTGCCATGAAAGAGCACGTCATTGAACTTAATGCTGCATACCCTGTTGCGATAGCTGAGTTTGCGATTATCTCAGGTTTGGAAGAATATGAGCAGATGGCGAAAGAAACATTGCAAGTGAATGACCGCTAGCATTAAGAAAAAAATTAAAATAAAGTTCTTCTTATTGAGATATAACCGCTTTATAGAGAATTCATAAACCAAAACTTATCTACTGCTACTATCCAAGCAGATAAAAAAGCAAGAGATATCAGAAAAATTACGAACTTTCAACAAACTTATGATTTGAAAATTAATCTTGCATTTGATTAAAAATACTATTATATTTGTATTAACAACTATATAAATAAAACATAATTTACGTGAAGGACACACCTTACGTACCATCCCAACGGTACAGGTGTGTCCTTTTTTACGTTCTAGGAGGAAAATGTAATGACAGACGAAAAGACAAACACTCAAACTGTAGAAGAACTTGGAATGGTTTTTGAATCAGAGAATCCGCAAGGTGACACACTGCTAGAAACAAACTTTAATCAATTCGAGCGAGTACGTGAACATGAATTAGAGGAATTAGCCCGTATGAAACGTGAGCGCACTGTAGGGAAAGGTTTAATTACAGTCGTATCTGAAAAACTATTCCCGACTAAAAACGGAACGTCTGAGCGTATACAAGTGCTTACAATGCAAATTGGTACTCATACAACTGCATATTGCCCAATTACAGAGGCAGGTATAAACATTCCTAAAAATCCTCAATGGTTAGTAGGTAGAACAAAGCCTGTTATTATTGAACACTTCCAAAAAACTGAAGAGGGCAACTTTGCAGTTGTATCTATCACAGCAGGGGAACTAGCACTTCAAAAAAGGCTATATGAAGAAGTAGAGTCACAAGAGGGGAATAAAGTATACACAGGAACTGTTTCTGGACATATTCCATCTGCACAAACTGTGTTGGTTGAAGTTCATGGTGTAACAGTAGGGATAAGGTACTCATACTGGTCCCATTCATTCGTCCGTCCGGAGGATATTATTATTGGTGATGTTATAGAACTTATTATTGATAAAGTGGTAGAAAAAAATGGCCGCTATGAGTTTAGAGGGAATAAAAAAATATTAGAAACAGATCCTATGGAGAAGCTATTAGAACTAAACAAACGCCGTGACCGCTTTGTAGGTAAAATTGTAGGTGTGGATGCAATTGCTGGGATTTTCGTTGAGGTTGCACCAGGTATCCAGTTTAAAGGACTAAAGAGCCGTAATCTTGCAAACCCAACCCCAGAAGATGCAATTAACCAAACAATCGTTACATGTGAGCTGCTTAATATTGATGCTAAAAATAGAAGAGGAACCGTACGTATCCTAAATTATCCGCAAGGCCAGAGTAAAAAATCTAATTCGTCAATTTACCAATTTTAATGGATGATTATGCGTACAATAGAGAAACAAATGTCTACTTATATCCCTTCTATTCCTCATTTATCAAGTGAGGATGTACAAGGACTTCAAATATATCGGATACATGATTTGGATAAAACCTATGTATTCCACTCTTATGACGAATTAGTTAAGTTTAAGCAGCGTTTAACAGAAGAACAATATGCATTACTCACTTTCATTGGTTTGCATATGTCCGTTAGATTCAATCATTTATTATATTTATTCAAAAGTAAATATTCACGTAAGAAAATAAATGATGCACTTCAAGGATTACTTTACTATCGTCTAATTGAGAAATGGCAAGTAGAGCTTTTTGATATGGAGATCTTTGAAGAAACATATACGTTATCCGATAATGGTTATAAGCTCTTAAAATACTGGCAAGGAAATATGTTCTTCTTTGCTCCAGAGCGAATTGATAATCATGGTAAATATGTTCACCTACGTTATTGGCATGATATAGACCTACTTTGCCACCTGCGTTATGCTTCATCCTTTTTAGGGCATATTATGCATCCATTCATTAATAAAGGGGTTTTTACCCCTCCTTTAAGTTTTATAGTAAACGGCGGGGAAGAGCGTAAATTTAATTTCGTTGTATACTCTACCTTGTTATCTGATAAAAAAGACCGATTAAAACGAATAATTGCTAGATGGAAAACTTTTGTAGAATCAGGAAAAGATATTATTATGCGGGGTTTTGGAAATAATCCTACTATCTTGGTTATTTATGTTTCTACTGAAAAACAAGCAAAGCAAATTAATAATGAACTATTACTTGACCTGCTTCCTGGTAAAGTATTGTTATGTATAGGAGAGACCTTGCATATACAAGGATTACAACATGCATTTTATCAGCCCCTTTCAGAAGGGGAGATTAAACAATTAAATACAAAGCTATTCGCAACACACTAGGCCACCCTTACAAGCTATTAATTTCTTTTAAGGGTGGCTTGTTTACTGCTTTGTATTCGCTGTTTAAACTCCTTTGGTAAACAATTATTCTCTTTTTTAAACAACTTATAAAACTGTGACATGTTTGCAATTCCAACTTCACATCCAACATCTGTAATACTAAGATCGCTTGTTATTAATAAACTTTCTGCTTGTTTGATGCGCTTATAATTCACATAATCAAAAAAGGAAATACCCATAATTCTTTTAAAGTATTTTATGAAATAATGATAGCTTAAATTTATTAAAGCGCATGCTTTGGTTACGGTTATCTTTTCTCCTAAATGATCTTCTACATAATCAAGTACTGGTTTTAAACGAGCCAAGTCGTCTTGTTCACTATAATTTAAAATGTTATGTTTGTCGTTTCTTAATAGTATTAAGAGTAATTTCTTAATAGCAACACTAATAGCGATTTCATATCCGTTTATTTTCTTTTTTGATTCTGTAAAAATTTCTATAATAAGAGCGTAAGCTTCATGTTTTACTACTTCATTTTGTTCAAAAATATAGTTTAACTCATTTAAGGATTTTGTTCGTTCTGAAAAGCAATGTAAATATTGTATAATGCTTCGGTCAAAGTGTTGATTTAAATTCACTTGGAACACAACGTAGTGTAAAGAATCTGCAGAAGGTTTATGTGACCGATGCAACTCAGATTTCCCTAAAATAAAAACATCTCCAGGGCCAAGAACAATATACTTTTCTTTACTTTGTATGCCTAAATATCCTTCTATAATTGCTAAAAACTCAATCTCTTCATGATAATGCCAAGGCGCCCTCTCAATTTGATCATAATAAGAAGTTTCCATAACAATGTCCCATACCTTTAAAAATAGTAATGGATTTTGATAAATGACCTTTTCTTCAATTGCTTCAGTATGTTTATTACAATTCCCTTCTGTCATAGACGTTTACACCTCCTTGTTAGCAATATAACACTTTTATCAAAAGTTTTCTTATTTCTTATAAAAAAAGGCAACTTTTGATAAAAACATAACGATATATAGCATATTTTTTCAATTAAAAAATTTCTATAATAATTTCAAATCAAGCAAAAGGAGGATATGATCTTGAATATTTTAAAGGTAGGTATTATTGGATGTGGAAGCATCGCGCAGCATCGTCATTTACCAGAATATGAAGCAAACCCATATGTACAGATTGTGGCTGTTTGTGATAGTAATAAAAAACGTGCAAAAGAGATTGCCAATAATTATGGTGTAAATATGTACACTGACTATAACGAGCTTATCAATTGTGAAGAGTTAGATGCAGTGAGTGTATGTACACCAAATCATTTACATGCATCAATTTCTATCGCTGCATTACAAGCAGGGATCCATGTGCTATGTGAAAAGCCAATGGCAACGTCAAAAGCAGACGCGGAAATGATGATTGGAGCTGCTGAAAAAAGCGGTAAAAAGTTAATGATTGGCCATAACCAGCGTTTTGTTGCTTCTCATCAAAAAGCAAAACAATTGATTAAAAGTGGTGCAATCGGCAAAATATATAGCTTTCGTACAGCGTTTGGTCATAGTGGTCCTGAAAATTGGAGTGTAGATGGAAAAGAGAGCTGGTTCTTTAAAAAAGAGGAGGCTTTTCTTGGTGCAATGGGTGATTTAGGTGTACATAAAGCGGATTTAATTCGGTATATTCTTAATGAAGAAATTACAGAGGTTGGTGCCTTTGTTGAGACAAGCGCGAAAACATTTTCGAATGTAGATGATTGTGCGGTATGCATATTAAAAAGCGAAAGTGGTATTATCGGAACACTTGCAGCAAGTTGGTCTTACGTTAGCAAAGAAGATAATTCAACAATTATTTATGGAGAAAAGGCCACTCTTCGCCTAGAAGATGACCCAACTAACTCACTCATTATCCAATATAAAAATGGGGAAGTTGTAAAATATGAGCTTAATAAAATTCAATCAAACGCCACAGTTGGCCAAAGTAATTCACATGTGATTGAGCAATTTGTAGTGTCTATCCTATCTGATAAGGAACCATTAATTAATGGTGTAGATGGAATGAAATCGTTAGAAGTCATTTTAGCAGCCATACAATCAAGTGAAACAAAACAAATTGTTACAATTCCATTATGAGAAAAGGGGAAGACATGATAAAACTACGCATTGGAATAATAGGGGCAGGAGGAATTGCACAAAATCGCCATATCCCTGCATTTGTAAAATTACATGACTATTGTACGATTACGGCTATACATGATAGAAGCATAAAACGCGCACAACAAGTCGCTAAGACATATAACGTTCCCTATGTATTTGAAACATATGAAGAAGTCTTTAAAGAAGTTGACGCTGTTTGTATTTGTACACCAAATAAGTTTCATTCTGAGATTTCTATCGCAGCATTACAAGCAGGGAAACATGTATTATGTGAAAAACCGATGGATTTAACAGCGACAGAATGTGAACAAATGATAGAATCTGCAAAAAACAGCGGTAAAAAACTTGCTATCGCTTATCATTATCGCTACATGAAGGAGTCACAAGTTGCAAAAAAAATGATGATAGATGAGATTGGAACGCCTCTTGTTGTTCGTGTAAAGGCACTCCGTCGACGAAAAGTGCCAGGATGGGGCGTTTTCACAAATAAAGAATTACAAGGTGGAGGAAGTTTAATAGATTACGGCTGTCATCTTCTTGATTTAGCACTATGGTTAATTGGAAATCCAAAACAAACAGAAGTCATTGGTAGTATCTATAATGCAGTTAGTAAGCTACCAAATCAAATAAACATGTGGGGGAAATATGATTATAAAACATTTGAAGTCGATGATCATGTTACCGCATACATAAAGTTTGAAAATGGAGCATCATTAATATTTGAAACTTCTTGGGCAGCAAATATTAAAAATGATGAAGAACAAGTAAGTATCTCCGGAGTAAACGGTGGAATGAATGTTTTTCCAATTGAATTATATACAACAAAACATAATATGCTATTAAATAGTGAACCTATTTGGATAGGATCTAACAGTGATCCTGGAATTTTGCAAGCAGAAAACTTTATAAAAGCTTGCTTATACGACGAGGAATTAATTGTAAAACCTGAGGAATCACTGCAAGTATCACAAATTATTGATGCAATTTACGAGAGTAGTAACACACATGTAGAAAGGACGGGAAGATAAATGAAATTAGGAGTATTTACAACACTTTTTTCTCATATGGAGTTTGAAGAAATGCTAGATTATGTACAAGCAGCCGGTTTGAATGCTGTAGAAATTGGTACAGGATGTTATCCTGGAGGATCGCACTGTAACTTAGATTTATTATTAGAAAGCGAACAAGCCAGAAGCACATATATAGAGCCTGTACAAAAAAGAGATTTAATCATTAGCGCTTTTAGTTGTCACGGAAATCCTTTATCCCCGGATACTGCTTTTGCAAAAGAATCCCATGAAACATTGTTAAAAACCATTCAACTAGCTTCACTACTAGACGTACCTGTTGTGAATTGTTTTTCAGGCGTAGCAGGTGACCATGAAAACGCAAAATACCCGAATTGGCCTGTTGCACCATGGCCAAATGAATACAACGATATTTTAAAATGGCAATGGGAAGAAAAGCTCATTCCTTATTGGAAACAAGTTGGTGAATTTGCAAAAGAACATGGTGTGAAAATTGGTTTAGAACTTCACGGTGGTTTCTTAGTACATACGCCATATACATTACTAAAATTACGTGAAGAGACATGTAATGCGATAGGTGCCAACTTAGACCCTAGTCATTTATGGTGGCAAGGAATTGACCCTGTCGCTGCTATTAAGTTATTGATGAAAGAAAATGCGATTTATCATTTTCATGCAAAAGACACTTACATTGACCAAGAGAATGTAAACATGTATGGATTAACAGATATGCAGCCCTATGGTAAGGTGAAAACAAGATCTTGGACGTTCCGTTCTGTTGGTTGTGGCCACAGCTTAGAAGAATGGGCGCAAATGATGAGTGCACTTCGTACATATGGATATGATTATGTTGTAAGTATTGAACACGAAGATCCACTCATGTCTATTCAAGAAGGATTTAAACGTGCAACAAAAAATCTTCAATCTATTTTAATTGAAGAAAATCCTTCACAGATGTGGTGGGTTTAACTTTGTTTTTTAAAGAATGAAATATTTAAAAATACCTTGAGAAAACCAATTATCCTGTATCTACCTCTATACAAAGTGCGGATTTTAAGAAATAATATTCTTTGAAACCTTCTTTCGGAATAGCAATATATATAAATATTGTCTTTTTATTGAAGGAATACATAAGAAGGGAGCACTACTTTGCTACGTATACAAAGAGGGTTCATGTACGATCCAGATGATAATGAGGTCATTGTGAACGAAATTTTCTACAACGCTACATCTGAACAAAAATTAGGCAGCAAAATGGGTGTGTTTGCTGCAGACAAACTACCTACTTCCATTTTTAAAAAAGTTCAAGAAAACGAAAGTATGTCTTATATGGAAAGTATGGAAGTAGAAGAACAAACCATTCCAGAAATACTTTTTTATTTAGACCAAAATCAAAAGCCAGAAAAACTTTATTTTGAAATGCAGTACATGGACTAATACCAAGAACTGAAAATAAGAGGGGATTTTCAGCAGAGGAAACAAGGGAGCTATTATTAATACATATAACAACTGCATAGAAGGTCCCTTCTTATCTTCATTCTATTAAAAACAATTGAATATCATATAAAAATAGATTAATATAAACGTATATTTATTGTTTAATTGATTCCGTTTATTCCCACACCTTATTGTGTTGTGGTTGAGTTGTAGAAGCAAGTTGTGTCTTGTTTCAATTGCGAAAGGGCTTCTTTGAGCCGATTAGTGTATATATAGCTTATTTTGCTATGCACGTTTTTAATCGACTTAAAGAAGCCCTTTTTGTGTTGTCTTTAAGTTAGGAATCACTTGTACGTAGACCTTCGGGGCTAATAATATGCGAAATAAAAAAGTACACCTATTGTGCTTTTTTGTTTCATTTAGAGGAGCGATTATATGGAATTTTACAAAGTATGGCATAAGAAAAAGAATATGAGAGTCATTAGTACTCATAATAACCATGAAACAATGGGCCTTTATTTAACAAAAACATATCCTTTCTGCGATTGTGTAAGGTACCTAAATGTTTAAAAGTTAAGCACACAGGTAATAACCATTAAAAAATAATGTGAATAACAGCACTAGGTTTACAGCGTTTCTTATTATTGTTAAAGATTTTTGAATTTGACATAAAAGAAAGAGAATAATTTCTAATTCATAGTAAACTAGATAAAGAGTGGAATATAAAATTTAAAAACTAGAGAATATATATAGAAGTAGGGTACTTGTTGCAATGCTAAAAACACTAGAGATTAGGATTTGTAAACCGGAGAGGAGTCATATAATATGATTACAGTTAACCGAGGGTATATGTACGATCCAGATGATAATGAAGTTCTAATTACTGAGATTTATTATGAAGCTGCTACAGAAACTAAATTAGGGAGTAAGATGAATAGCTTATCTTATTCAGTTCTTCCTAATAACATTAAAGAAAAAATAGAAGCAGTTACTTCATTATCCTATATGGAGAGCATTGAAATGTCACAGCAATTAGCTGCTGTATATCAGAATGAAATTAATAAGTATGGAGAACCGGAAAAATTGTACTTCGAGTACACAAATATGTAAGAAGAGAGAAGGCATTGAACGACCTAGTTCAATGTCTTTTTTTGAATAAATTCACAGAGATAGGAAAAATAGAAATACGGTAAGTAACTTTTACTGTATTCATCTTAAGTTCATATTTGCAGGTGAGTATTCAATAACAGGAGTTAGCGAAGATTATAATCTAAGCGGGATTATTTTTCTAAAATAAATATACAAGGGGGCGGAAAGGAGGCATGTTTTTTTGTCTCCTTCTTTTATTATGAGGACATTTAAAACTATCCAATTCGCAATGTTTACAAATATTAAGCATTACATGTTTCTGCTTACAAAGATTGAGCCAATATTAGAGGAACCACATCATGACTATAAGCTATTTCAATTTATTTGCGAGTTAGAGATAAATCAAATATATGAAGCACTTGAAGGCCAGAGGAATGATACTTATATAGATTCAAATGCCCATCCAGTATATATACATACACTTATTAAGCAGGCGAATTTACTTCAATATGTTATTTCCATTGTGCAGGAGGAAGGAGTTATCCATGCTGCATCGATACTATTGATGCACTCATTTGACTTGTACACCGTACATAGGATTACAAATTTATCAATTTCATATCTAAGAAACTTAGGGAATACACTTTCAAAATAAAACTAGGGGGATATCTACAATGAGCATTATTATCAATATCGCAAAAGTAAAAAAGCTTGTACCATATATTGTTTTAATAAGTAAAAGAGGAAATAGTAGTGCAGACGTTAGCCCCTTATAAGAATTCAAGCAGGTTACGAATGTTATCAAGCATTGCAAAACGTTGGAAAACAAGAAAACAATAAAAAAAATATATATAATAGCAGGGAGAAGAGAAACGCATGTATAATATACTTAAACGTCAATTTAATTACATTATCCGAGGGGTGATTCGGATTAACGAAGAGGTACAAAGAGAATTGGACCTATTGGTGCAAAAGATTCGTGAAACTGTATCTTCTGTCCAAAAAATCATCCTTTTTGGCTCTCATGCATATGGCACACCAAATGAAGACAGTGATTTTGATCTCTGTATTGTTGTGGAAGGTGTAGGAGAAAGAAAAAGGGAAGTCATTAATCGTATTAATTGGGGAATTTACGATGTAATGGAAACGCCAGTTGATATTTTAGTGTATGGGCCAGAAGAGTTTCAAGAACGTGCTAGTCGTACTGTAACTATGGAACATAAGATTGCACTAGAAGGGACGGTCCTATATGAGAAATATTGAGGATCTAAAAGAGTGGGTATTCATTGCAAAATCCGATTTAGATTCTGCTATTTACTTATCTGATATGAAACCTTTCCCCACTGCAATTATTTGTTATCATAGTCAACAATGTGTGGAGAAACTCCTAAAAGGATTTCTTGCACTAAACGGTAGGCCAGTCCCTAAAACTCATAACCTTTTAATGCTGCATAAATTTTGTTGTAGATTAGATGAGGAGTTCTCATTGATTTTAGAACAATGCGTGCAGCTAAATGGTTATGCTACTGACATTCGTTATCCGTATTTTGAAGCCCTTACTGTTCAAGATGGGTTAATAGCTATACAACATGCTCAAAAAGTAATGAGTTTCTATAATAAAAAGTTAAGCAAACTAAATATACATGAAATTGTAATTGATTAAAAATAGAGGATATACATAAGAGAGTGCCTATAGAAAGGGACTCTCTTTTTTCATTAAAAAAAGAGGAGGAGTGCTCTAAAGCAGAATGAAAGGTCAGGGTAGAAAAACTTGTTATAAATACCCATACCCCCAAAATAAAAAACACCCCGAATAATACAGTTGTTCTGTCGGTTATATATAAGGTTTAATCAGTCTTATCACTTAAAATATAAGGAACTATAGAATACTAGCAAAAAATTTAGCAATAAAAGAGGTAGCCTCATTTGGATAGTTTTTTTCCAAAATGAGGCTTTTAATAAAAATATTAATTCATTCTTGTGAAGCTTTATTCTATATTAATTTATCTATCCTATCCTGAAAATGCTTATACTAGCAGATACTCCTATTAAATTTCCTCCCTCAATATTACTCAGGGTTACTGTTCCAGTTGTTGAAGTATTGTTTACTAAAGTCAACGTAGAAGGAACTGTTGTAACAGTAAAAGCAACGGAACCTGTAGTTTGAATGCGATTTATTCCTGTACCATAACGTCCACCTGGGATGGATACACCATTTAACACAAAAGAAAATTGGTTTGCTTGCACAGCCGTTAATGTAAAATTTGCTACATATGTGCCAACTTGATTAATTACAATATTTGCAGTACCTACTGTGTGTGTAAGAGCTGCCCCTACTAATGGCCCATTGTTATTGAAAACAACTGCATTTCCAACAGCAACAGCCTGATTGGTAGTATCATATGTGTATAGATAATTTGTTAAAGTTAATTCTCCTATTCCAGTTGGTCCCGTTACCCCGGTTGCTCCGGTGGCTCCTGTATTTCCGGTTGGTCCCGTTGCTCCGGTTGACCCTGTTGCACCGGTTGATCCCGTTACTCCCGTTGGTCCTGTTGGTCCGGTCGGTCCCGTTACTCCTGTGACTCCTGTAGGTCCGGTTGATCCCGTTACTCCTGTGGCTCCTGTTGGTCCGGTTGATCCTGTTTCCCCCGTGGCACCGGTTACTCCTGTTGGTCCCGTTACCCCCGTTGATCCTGTTGATCCGGTTGGTCCGGTATTAACTGAATACATTTTAAGAGGTTGCAATAATATATCATCTACAAGTACATTTGGGCTTCCAGCTTGTCCTTCCTTATAAATAAATAAGATTGCCCGGTTTGCTAGCGGTGGAGAAATACCAGTAGTTTGGTATATTTCTAACCACTTATTATCATTATTACTAGGAAGACGATCTGATGGAATGATAATTTCTAATCCCACTTCCAATAAGGTAGAATTATTAAAGTAAGTAATACGGATTAATAGGGGAGAACTTCGCGCCCCTCCCATCTTTGCAAGTGATATAAAAAAATTATAGCTTTCGTTTTGAGATACAGATATGTCTTGAATAAGAAAAGAACTACTTATTCCTCCATTTAGGCTGGCACTATAAATACCTGAATGACTATTTGTACTGACGATTTCTGCATTACCTGCAACAAATGGGTAGAACGTCCCCTTTTCAAAGTCACCATTAATAATTAAATTAGAAACCAAAAAATCACCCCTTATTTGAAATGCCGTAGATAAAAAAATTTCATCTTCTATGAATTTATATAAAAATTTAATTTTTTATAACTTTTCCCCTTAAAAATACTTATTTGGGCTGCAAAACTTATAGAGGTATCTTTACTTTAATTTTAGATTGGAATACTAATTTCTGATCAAATGTGCAAGCAAAAAGGAGCCATAATTATTTTAGTATGTACATCAACTAAAAAACATTTTGAGGTATCAACCTATAAAAGGAGAATTATACTGTTTGTTAAGAAGGAAGTATACACTCAGTTAGATTCAATATAAAACTTAATTGTTATAAAAATAATTAAAGAAATTTAAAACTGAAAAAGAAAAACAAATGAATCTTTGATGATTATCATTAGTAACGTATATAATGTTTTTTTCATATATTACTCAAGGAGGTGTTAAATTGAAAAAAATTAGATTAACTGCTATTCAAATGCAAAGTAATCAATTTGGATGGGCTGGTATTCAATATTCAAATGATGATAGACAAGCTATTGTATACACAAAAAACTCAGGACAAAATTGGATAGTAGTAAATCCACTTAATGCTATTTTTCTATCAATTTATCCGGTAGATATTAATAGTGCTTGGGTTTATGGATTAACAAAAAAAGCAAACAATGAACTCGTCCCTACTTTATTTTATACAAATAATAAGGGGGAAACATGGAATGAAATCCTTATACCAGTTACAGCAGATTGGGAGAAAACTATAGAAGTCACTATTAATTTACACACAGATAATACAAATAGCATTTGGGTTATTATATCTAGACAAATTACATCTAATACATTTGAACATAATTTTTATGCTACTCAAAACAGAGGGCAGAGTTGGACAACCTCAAAGAAAATTAACTTTTCTAGTCCGATTAGATGAAATTTCAATTGTAACTTCAAATCTTCCACTTACACATAAAAGTAATGGTAAAGTAAACCTGAAATTAGCTCACACCTTAGTTAATGAATATCACCCATATTCTTAACAGGAAACTTTCATACATAACTGGCGAACAGATATGCTTTGATGCCTATTTTTATATAGAACATATTACATACATTTTATTTATACATAGCATAGATCATCAGGAGAATTAAAGAATTAAACAATTAAATTGAGGAAAAATAAATATTACGGTAAAGGATTATCCCCCTCCTCAAATTATGATAGATACAGATGCTTCTA
Organism: Bacillus thuringiensis; assembly: GCF_001595725.1. Classification (GTDB taxonomy): domain Bacteria; phylum Bacillota; class Bacilli; order Bacillales; family Bacillaceae_G; genus Bacillus_A; species Bacillus_A thuringiensis_K. The sequence continues at coordinate 177,176 of NZ_CP014284.1, read as the reverse complement.
AACTCATATTCAAATATTGTTTGTATGCATACGGTTCTATTGTATGGGACTCTCAGAATTCTTAATGACTATATTCAATGAAAGGGTGGGAAAAATTTATGGCTATTCAAGTCGGTGATGTAGTTGCAATTATGACACCACAACCAGCTGGAGGTTTTTTTATGCTAGCACAACCAGTTCAGGATCTTTGGAGAGTAGTGGAGGTATCTCCTCCTGTTGCAAAAGTTAAAGGGGTGACAAATCGTTGCACTATCCTGTGTCCAATTAATCAACTTGCTGAGTTACCCTCAGAACAAATCACTCAAATAATGCATGAGTCTGATCAAAGAAATATCGAATATTTCAATTGGAGAGCCTCCCTTCAAAATCCCAATCGATTTTATAGAGAAGAAATACCTAGCAATGAATATTTTCAAAGCCATGGTTCTATTTTGCATATCGACGCTGACCAAAGATTTATGGAAAAATGCAAAAAAAAATATGAAGAACTTGGGGTTAAAGCTAACGCATATTATTTAGACACCCCTGAAATGGCTGATAACATTGAAAGTTTGCTAAAACAACACAATCCTGATATTTTAGTCATTACAGGGCATGATGGGTTATTAAACCAAGAAAATCCTATGTCATTAGAATCCTATGACTCCTCGAAACATTATTATAATGCAACAAAGAAGGCACGCGAATTCGATAGAGATAAGAATAGTTTAATCATCTTTTGTGGAGCTTGCATGTCCTTTTTTGAAGCATTAATCCAAGCGGGTGCGAACTTTGCTAGTTCACCAAAAAGAGTTAATATTCAAATGTTTGATCCTGTCTTCATTGCTGAGAAAATTTCAAAAACCCCCTTTCTTACTAAGGTAAATCTGGCCGAAACCATAGGAAGTACAATCTCCGGATTTGACGGAATTGGCGGTATGGAGTCCATTGGAAAATCAAAGCTTACAATACCCAAAATAAATGATGTTTCTATTCCTAATCGCAACCATCCAGTTACTTCACCTCAGTCTGTCTCGTATAAATATAACCCGCGATCTTCACATTATTTCTAAAAAAGCATAAAGGTTTATATGACCTCCCTTGACTGCGGAAGAAGGGTTCTGTTGCAAGGTTTCTTAAGAAGATAAATAAAGACATGTATGAATGGGAAGATATTATGCAGCTAGCAGTAATTGTTAGTTAGTGTCCAACAATTGGGGTGCAGTTCATTTGTGAATGCGCCTTTTTATTTGTTGTTCTTATCTCTTTTAAATTGAATTAGAATATTGATAATATCTTTTTAAAGATATCTTAGTTTTAAACCCTACTCTGCTTACCAACTTATCTTCAGTTAAGCCCTGCTTAATAAGACGGAGAATAAAAGTGTTTCTCATCTGCTGAGCAGAAATACGCCTATTTAATTCTGCTCGCTTCACTTCTAGTCGAATCATCTTTTGTATAGCAACCTCAGACAGCGCTTTGGGGGCATCATTTTCGTATACCCATCGATAAGTACCTCGATTAAAATCAAATGCTACAAATAGTGGATTATCTGTATGTTGTCGAGGTCTTACAGGTTCCTGAATGGTCGTATAGTATTTAAAAAGCTGGTGTGTATCTTCATCAGTTAAAAAGACACACTTAGTTACTCCATTTTCCCCAGGGACACTTATGGTGTTTCTAGCAAATTTAATATGGCTCATATTAAGCGATACAAGCTCTTGCAAGGACAATCCATAGTTTACTATTAAATTTATTATACAAACGTTTCTATCCATAATAAGAGGGCGATATTTAGCTTGTCTTTCTGTTAATCCCTTTGTTGAAAGTATCGTTTGTTTTAAATGTTTTTCTTCTGCTTCGGTAATAAAATCCTTATCACTTAGTGATTGATCAGGAATTAAGGAGAAGTCCAAATCATCTAATGGGCTATCTATCGCTAAAAACATATGTAACTTCTTTAAAACCACCCATATTCTGTGTCTTGTTTTCTGCGAATATTTTCGTTTGTTTTCTAACTCAGAGAAATAAGCCTGATAGTCTGCTTCAGAAAGTTCACTCCATGTTTTAATATGAAAAAGTATCTTATTTACTTCTAACCACTTAAAAAAATCCTTTATATCGTATGCATAACGTTGAATTGTAGAATGTTTTCGTCCTTTTCCATTTAAATACGCAGAAAAAGCTTCTAAGGTTTTCTCTAAGCAAATTGTTTCGTTCATAATAATCACCTAATTTCTTTGATATATTATAACAGAAAATAAGCGAAAGACCTGCTACCGCCCTTTGCTACGCACGGTTGCTGGCATATCCAAAACGCAAACGGATACTCTGTAAAATAAAGAAATGACAATAGCTATCCTGTCTTACAAAAACAAGAGAATTTATATAATGTGTAACATTATATAAATATTGATACACCACTTTCATTAAGTGGTGTACTTTTTTAATTTTATAGACTCTTATATGATCTATTTACAACAACAACGACACATCTGCCCAGAGATAATAAAGTTGTTTCTGTAGTGTTTAAAGAAATGTAAGTACTATTTTAATGAACTACATGCTACTAAATTAAGTTTATAATTTATAGTTGTAAGATGCATAATAATGAATAAGGAAAATAATTAATATATAATTTAAGAAGAACCAATGTACCTTTGAATTAAACGTGAGTTCTCTTATAGAAACTTTGAAAGTTGTTTGAGGACATTGGTTTATTAATTTTACTAGATGCGATATTATAAAATTGTGCAGTGACCTTTAGGTGATTCCGACCATTAACTGGACTGGGGCTATTGTTCATAGACCTCTAATATTGATGTGAGGCACTCCATTCAATTAGAAAGATGGCACTGCACATTAAATTAAATATAAATTAACGGATTACCTGTCAATTTCGACAGGTTTTTTATTATTTCAAAAGGAATATTATAGTTAATGTCGAATATTCCTGTTTAATAGACTATATAGAGAAATTTTAAAACAAATATAGTGAATAGTGTGCAGTTGAAACTCTAAAAGTGTATGGAGCTAGTGAGTCTAGACTCTTTTATTAAATCTGAGATTAAATATCTGGCGATATAATCCTAACATGCTACATTGGGCCTAAGCTCTAACAGAAACTTGGATGGTCAGATATAATCATACTGCTTACTGTTCGGAGAGGAAATCATGGAAAATACGATTACTCCTTTTAGTTATGGGAATCATTCAGATGATAAAGGTCAAGAGATTCGTAAGTTTTATCAGTTTTATGTTGGGATAGATATTGGGGCTAGCTTTCATGTAGCTTCTTGTATTAAATTTGATGCTTTTTTAGATCCTAAAGGAATTGCTTGGAAACGAACAAAAACGATGAAATTTAATTCCGATAGCACAGGAATAGCGGAATTTTTAAAGGCTTTAAAACAAATAGAAGATCAATTTAATATTACCAGAGATGATTTCTTAATTCTTTTAGAACCTACTGGTGGACATTATTCCTATTTAGTTCAGCAAGTATTATTGAATGAAGGGTATCAACTCTTTCAAGTGGAAAATAAAGCAGTTGGTGAATTTCGTAAGAATAATCTAGGTATCTCAGAGAAATCAGATTCAATGGATGCCAAAGTAATGTCCTATATGGGATGGCATAAGCAACTCCACCCTCACATGCAGGGAGTTACTTTAATAAAACCTCAAACTGTTTTACAATCCCTATTCCGGACGGTTATGCGAGATCGATGGTATTTAAACGTTCAGTTAACTCGAAGAAAAAATCAAGTTCAACAATTATTAAAAGTAACACACCCAGACTTAAATAAAGCATTTAAAAAATTGGGTACTTCTTCTGTAATGAAATTAGTATTAGAATACCCTACGGGTCTCCACATGAAAAAATCATCGGAAGATGAGCTTTATAAGGCAATTTCTAAAGCTGGAGCTAAGAATGTAGCGAAAAGGGCTGCAAAAACACTCTCTGAAATTATGCCCTATACAGTGGCTGTCCCTGTAGAACATCTAGTAGGAAGGCAGAAATGGGTAATTGAAGAAGCCTTGCGGCTTGAGGAAAGTATTCAACTTATCGATGTGGAAATTCATTCTCTCCTTAGAGGAGATCCCGAAAAAGGAATTGAACCACATCCATACACAGAGTTACTTCTTTCTTTTCCTTTTGTAAGTGAAAATATTGCTTGTACTCTAATCGGTGTTATTGGCGATATAGATCGATTTAATACATATAAAGAGTTTAAGAAATACCTTGGTGTTTCGGCTGAAAATTCGCAATCTGGAACTTCTGTACGCTCGACTAAACAGACATATAGTGGTGTTCGAGATGCACGTCGGGTACTTTATCAGATGTCTATGATGATGTTAGCAAATGGAAAACGAAAGCCTACTGTATTTAAAGCATATTATGATCGTAAAGTGGAAGAAGGAATGATAAAGAAAAAAGCAATTGGTCACCTTTGTGGTAAAATTGCAAATTTAATCTATACAATTTTAAAAAGTAGCCAGAAATATGATCCGAAAATACATGCAGCAGCTTGTGGAATAGAATGGAATGAAGTATATGAATTAGAAGAAAAACAAGATTCTGTATTATTGAGCTAACTGTAAAATTTAGTTGAAGAAACAGGATTGATGAAATGTTTGAAGACTAATACTTAACAAATTTAAAAGTGGTGATATAAGTGAATTTCAAAACGAAAAAAAGTGAATTAAATAATATTGAACAATTGGTTAGGTTAATTAATTCAATTCCAAAAAAACAATCAACCTTGTTAATTGGAATAGATGGTTGTGGAGGTTCAGGAAAAAGTACATTCGCAAATAAATTAAAGGATGAATGTTCTAATGTAACTGTTGTACATATGGATGATTTTTATTTACCATCCTCACAACTTATAAAAACACCTCCAGAGAAAAAGCCTATCGGTGCTGATTTTGATTGGAGGCGTGTATTAAATCAAGTTCTTGAGCCTATCAGTCAAAACAAAGAGGGACGTTATCAGCGATATGATTGGGAAACAGATGATTTAGCAGAATGGCATACTGTTCCCGTTGGAGGAATTGTCATAATAGAAGGTGTCTATTCTATTCGCGAGGAATTATCAAGTAAATACGATTTTACAATATGGGTTGATTGTCCACGAGAAACAAGGCTTTCACGAGGGCTTGAAAGGGACGGAGAAGAGGCTCGTAATATGTGGGAAAATAATTGGATGATTTCTGAAGACATTTATGTTGAAGAACATAAACCTTTTGAAAGAGCAGACATCATTGTTAATGGAACTAGATAAATATTTTTTAGCCTAACGGATAACTTTTCTTGAATAAGTATCCATTTCCCTAAGTCTATTAAAATACCAAAAATCCCTGCTTTTTGATTGAAATCAGGGATTTTTTCTATGTTTAATAATTGTAGTTTATTTTAAAAACACTACACTACATTTAATTTACAATAAATTCGTTTAAAACATAATAAAGTTATTTAAAAAATACTGGTCATGTTATTCAACAATTGAGCCATTTAATTGAATAAGACTACACAAAAAGTCGCTTTCCCTTACGTAAGGAAAGTGACTTTTTAGCTTGATTTCCCCCTTGTTATCAAGCTATTTATTTTAAGTTCCTTTGACTAATTTCGAAAATGTTGTTGACTATTCAGTTGAACTGTATTACGTTATTACTAAGTTGAACTATATAGTCGAACTGAATAAAGGGTGAGGATATGAAACATAAATTATTACCGTTGTCTGAAACCATGCATTATATTTTATTAGCTATGCGTGAGCCACTCCATGGCTATGCCGTAATGCAGAAGATAGAAAAGATAAGTAACGGTACTGTTATTTTAGCAGCTGGTACATTATACGGTGCGATTGAAAACTTGAATAAGCATGGTTGGATTGAATCTGTTGGAGAGTCAGGTCGGAGAAAAGTTTATATGATAACTGCGGAAGGAAGTGCCATTTTGAAAATGGAGCAAAATAGGCTATTACATATTTTATCCCTGTACGAAGGAAGTGAATCGAATGAAGAAAGCTAAGATATTTTTTGATATCGAAAAAGAGGAGCAATGGCTGAATGAGCAATTACAAAAAGGCTATCGTTGTACAAATATTAGTGGATTAGGAATATACACGTTCGAAAAAACCGACAAGAGATATGTGATGCGACTGGATTATCAAGATTATTTGTCAAAGAAAAAGTTTAAAGATTACAGAGTGATATATGAAGATTTCGGTTGGAACTATATACAGGGGCCCTGGCTTAGTGGAACTCGATATTGGCAAAAAGAAGATGATGATCAAAATGAAATCTTCTCGGATCGCCAATCAAAGAGCAATTATTATAAAAGATTGATGGGTTATTCATCTGGTATTGGTATACTGTTATTGCCTTATTTTCATATGCTTTACAAGAATTCAGGTGTATATTTAACTGAAGGTCTTTGGAGTATGAAAGGTGCATTGTTTTGGAAAGCATTATTATTTGAAACTCCATTTGTCCTTTTGAGGTTGCTTCCAGCCCTTATGCTTGTTTTCGTTGGTATCAGCTTCTATAAAAATTATCAAAAGTATTCAATGTTAAAAGAAAAATAAACGTTTTTTAAATTTTCCAGAATCGCGCGCTATTGTTGAATAAACCTTAGATTTCCAAACGACTTTATTGTTATATTTTTGAGTACAGTGAAGTATCTTATATCGAAAATTAAATAACTATATTTTAACCCCGTCCTAAATTTAGTATGGGGTTATGCTTGGTTTAGGTATTAAAGTTAAATAACTTTATTGTCTTTATACAACATCTTCATGAATAGCACATTTACAGTAACAAGTACTTTAGTTACAATAAAAGTATATTTTTCGAATATTCAATCTACACCCTCAAAAATTATCAAAGAAGCAAGGTAAACCAATCTACTACCTTACCCAACATGATTACGAAGTAATAGGAAATTAGAAACAGTATGAATATCAAACCAACCTTCCTCTCTTCAACTGATTAGAAGAATGATTTGTTTATTTTGTCTATTAGGAGATTTTAAAAATGCAAAATAGTTATTACCACTTGTATTGCCCAAAGGGTGTACAAAGCCGATACAAATTGCTTGTATTTAACGTCAGTAATGAGCCATTTTTGCCGCTAACTGACTTTTATGATGATGTCAGTAAAAAAATCTCAGAGAGTTCGGCACTGTCTTATCTACAATGCCTTCTACCATTCTTTAGTTGGGTGGATAAATACAGCGTTTATCAAGGTAAACGTGTTCAGTGGAGCGATTTTCCAGAAGCCATACGTATTGCTGTAGAAGATTATTTGATGGATCAAATGGCTTGTAAAGTTCGAGAAAAGGATTCTTTTCGTTTTATCAATCGTTCCAATAGAAGCCCCAATACAGTTCACCTTTTTCTTTCGGCTCTCAAGTCGTTTTACAACTCCTTGATTACACTGAGGCAATACAGCTATCCCAATCCCCTTATCGACTCTCACGCAATATTAAATGAATATAAAGCAAATACAGAAGGTGTGAGAGAAAATAAACCGCGACTACCTGATAAGGCCGGAACGGAAGACCCGCTTGTACATAGACGTTTGACAGATTCCTACTTTAAGCTCATTAACGAGGAATGGCAACCTGAAATCATTGATGATCATCTTCTCTACCATAAAATCAAACAAGCTGGTAATCAAGTTAATTGGTCATTACGAGAGAAGGTCATCGTCCGTTTGTTATTTGAGACAGGAGCAAGAGTATCCGAAATAATTAAACTTACAATTGGAGATTATCGTTCCCGTAAGTCCTTTCAAGAAGTTAAAACATTTAGTAAAGGCAGTTATGGTCGTAGGGTGAAATTTCTTCGCTTTAGCAAAGACACCACGAAACTCCTGTTTCAATATATCAACAAGGAACGGAAAATATTTGACTCTGCAGGGCGGAATTTTTATTTGCTACCTAACGATGCACCAATGTTCCTGACGGAACGAGGAACCCCTTTGTCATATCAGACCTGGTATCCGCACTGGAATAAGGCCATGACGTTGATGGACATAAGGTTAAACCCACACAAAATAAGACATTGGTTTGTTACGACCAGTATGCGTGAAATTTATAATATCTCCAAAACTGATGCAGAAATCGCCCAACGTAAAAATGAACTTATTAAATATATGAAGTGGAAACAAAAAGAGACGATTGAAGTTTATGAACACCACTTTGATGAAGAAAGGCATCGAGGTTTTCATGACAAGATGCTTGAACATATAGCAAAGAAGGAAAAGGAGTACATGAATCAATCAAAACAAAAACGAATAAAAAAGGCAGAACTGACCATTGTAGACACAGCAAAAGACATAGAGTTAGAAGTGGATATACAAGTTCTACTGGATGATTTTGAGGGTGAATTATGGCAACAATAATAAACCTACCTATCTCCCCATTTTATAATGAATTAATAGGAAAAGTAGATGAGCACATTCTGCATTTGCAGGATAACAGAGGTTTGTTTTTGTTAGATAAATTAGACGAAAAACCTATAAAATATCTTCTCGGTTATTGTCTAAATACACTTTGGAAGAATCAATTGTTATTAAATATGTTCCTTAGTGGAGAAAGAAATTTAGATGTTGAAACTATTTATTCTGCGACCGGAATATTGAATATAAGACTTAGAGAAATATTTTATGCTTATAATTTACAAACTTTTGCTGATTTTGATCCAGAAAAACACATATACGAGTATATGAAAGGAATCATTTGTCCTGAACATTCAAATGATCAGAAAGCAAAGTTTTTACGTTGCTATAACTTAGCTTCCTACTCAATTAACAAATGGTTTACAGCAAGGTTAAGTCAAAAACAACAGGAGTATTTTGAGCAATACTTACTCCCTACGCCTATGTTTGATAACCGAGATTTCTCGGTTTCTAAACAAGCAAGGGAACAAGCTCAAAACACTCGTAAGAGTGAGACAGACGTCATTGTCCCTTACCTTCCTCAGATTCGGGCGGAAGCAAATTTCCGATGGAGTTTGATGCAAAGATTGCGAAAAGCCTTTCTAACAGTTTGTAGGCAAGCTAAAAAGGACGATATCACATTACCCTTAGAATTTCATTACGATGAGCCTGAACGTATTGGAGAGAGGTTTTACTTCCGCTTATGGGATAAATCTTCCTTTGTTCTATATCACAAAGAGAAATTTGCAGAAGGAGTTGTAAAATTAGCAAAAAAGCGTAAAGGAACGTATTCAGAGGAGAAGCAGAATTATTTTATAGAGTTTGTGAAAGCTGAACGCTTGGAAGATAACGATACAGTAGAAGGCCTATGGTTTGCAGAAATCCTGCAAGAAGGCGTATTAGGAGATTGGTCTCAAAATGCGACGGATGAAGAGTTAAAACGGAAACGAGAACTCCTATTCTCATGGGGATATGGCGAAGAAGGATCAATCACTAATCCTAAACCTTTCCAATCTATGCACAAAGGAATTCTATCTACAAATAGCTTTGGTTCTCTTCTCAACAATAAAGCTGAAGGTATTCTATTTGACGTACAATCTTTTTATGTCGCAGCAACCTTCGGTCTGTTAGCAATAGACATTTTGACGACAACAGGGGCAAGAATTAATGAATTACTACAAATTAACTCTTCAGAAAATGGTCTGCGGGCTATGAAAATAGGTGGCGATTTAAAGTTTTCTTTCTACGCTGTCCCAAAAGGACGAGATACAGTTGAGTCTTACCCAATTAGTAAGCATACCTTTCAACTAATAAAGAGAGTCAATTTGATGCTGAAAGAGCATTATCAAGGAGAAATTCCGAGTGTAAAGTATCGCGGGAGAAGGACACGCCTGTTTCCAGAGCCAAAACCTTATTTCTTTCAATATAATGAGAAAGCATTCACACATCCTGTCATTTATTCGTGTCTCCGTTTTCTCTTGCATGGATTATATTTCGAGACGCAAGAAGGAAAACCTATTACCTTTAAAGCACACCTATTACGTCATGCGTTCGCAACAGAAGCTGTTCAACGCCATGAAATTCCCATTGATATTGTAGCGAAAATCCTGCATCAGCGTGATTTGAACGTAACAAAATATTACTCTGAACCCACTACAAGTCAAGTAGCTGAAAAGGTTGGAGAATTGCATAGTGTAATTTCAAACTATGTTGACTTAGATGAAGCGATTCTTCGGAGTCCTGAAGAACTTCAGAAGGAATGGGAGGAACACAAAGCAAAAGTAGGTGTATATAACAATGTACTGGGCGGTACTTGCGTCACAGATAAAGTTTGTCCTGTAAAAATGGCATGTTTAGGATGTGTAGCAAAAATTCCGCAACCTGAAAAGAAACATGAACTATTTGAAATTGTCGAATTATCTAAGGATATGGAAAAGCGATTTATTTCTATGGGGTTAACACTTGAAGTGAATAAGGCAAAACAGATGCGAAAACTTGCAAAGAATGAATTAAAAGAGATTGAATTAATTGAAAAATATCGGGAGGAACAGACACATGAGCCACACATTTTCTTCAAGAAATAATCGAACATGGCTCAACGGAGTTTATGAATCACGTAGCCAACGTTCTCTTCTGTTAGGGAAGGGGGCAATTGACCTTCTGGTCAAACAAAACCTACCTGTTACATTAAAAACTGTATCGGAGAAGTCCAAAGAGATTGATTCCGAAGGAAAAGGGATTCACCCCAACACAATTACGACAAATTCCGAATTGAATGAGTATTATAAACAACACAGCAAAACATACAAGAAAAAATCAAATTCTAATCAGTCTCTACAAAAGCGTTCTGTTGCCTTTCCTCCTGTTGATTATCGCCGCATAAGTGCAGAACGAAACATAGAAAATGCAAAAAGAAAGTATATGAAAATGTCAAAAAAAGAACTTGTACAGCGACTACTCTTGGCGGAGCAATATATTGCAGAAAACAATCGAACGTGGATAGAGGAGCAATTTAAGAAATTTAAGTAAGTTCTCTTGGTTAAATCACCCTAAGTTTCATTAAATATTCTTTTTCAACAACCAAGGTTTTACTTTGGGTACAGATCGCAAAATGAAAAAAACACGCTAAGGATTTTTCGAATCATTTTAACACTAATTTAAATTGTATTGTATTCGAAATTAGATAGACCATTTCGATAAGTTGTATTGTATTAGGTGCTAGTTAAATTTAAAAGATTTCATTAAAATAAGGTGTAATATAGATTTTAATTTTTTAATGGAGGAAAAATTATGGAACGAGTCGATGTAGTATATGCACTTATTTATGATGATACAAACAGAAAAATTCTTATGGTCGGAAACAAACGTGAAAATGGTAGTGAATGGAGCCTCCCAGGAGGGGCAAGAGAAAGTGGAGAAACTTTGGAACAGGCAATTATCCGTGAGACATTTGAAGAAACAGGGTTAACAGTTGAAATTAAAGATGTATTTGCTATTAATGAAAAGTTTTTTCCACATGCACATGCTGTAATATTCACTTTTGTAGCTAGAATAGTCGGAGGCGAAATATCTATTCAAGACAAAAATGAAATTACTGATATTAGTTGGATAAACATAAAAGAAGCTGAAGAAATTATGTTTTATTTCCCTGATGGCGTTCAAAATTTATTAGAAAAAAGACTAGTAGCTCCTTACTACTTCCAAACTAAGTAGAACAAAAAGAGCGATTACATAGTTTAAAACATTTAGAAAGCTAATTCTATCTATATATTAAGAAAGAATTAGCTTTTTGGTATTTATTTTTCTTAGCCTGGTTATTTCCGAAATGCTGGCGGTACCCTTACTTGATGACAGCCAATACAAATGTTGTGGTAAATGAGGTCATTTGTGATACAAAAAGAGGATAGAACATACAGAATTATTCTGTTTGTATCTATCCTCTTCTTTTCTTCTTATATAATGTGTAACATTATATATTTATTCTTGTTGAAGCAAATATGGATTCAAATTTCTTGAATCTAAATAAAACAAACAACCCTTTGCGTTTTGGATATGTTGATTATTATTTATAAAGCGAAATAAATAGGGCTATCATAATACCCCAAAAAGGAACTACAAAAACTAAACCCCAAAGAATCCCTTTAAAAAATCCAATCTCGTTATAAGTATTCATTTCTATGTAAGTCGAATCTTTTAGTACAGCCATGTTTAATCCTCCCAATATGAATTGTTTATTAAAATGAAAAAAGGACAAACCTCGCCCTGGTAGGGATACGTAGGTTTGTCCTTTTGTATGTGGGTAATGATATGTTTAATTACCATTATTATAACGGAATTTACATATATTTTCAATTAGGTCTGTCATCTTATTAACAAGCATACTAGCTGTATTAAAAATCTATTATAAATATATATCTTATATATTAAAAAGAAATAAAGATAAAACTATTATAGGTTATCAAAAATAGGGAAAAGGTCTACTCCCACAAGGGAAAATTTGATGTTAGAACGTAAAAAATCATAAATAGTAGAAAATGTAGCCGGAAATTCAATGATTATTAGACTATCAATTCTACAAAAAAGCAGAAAGAAATCACTATATTTCTACATGAAATCGGAAAGAAATTGATACAAATCACTTTATATTTATCCAACTATGGAAATAGGCTGTATTTTCTTTATTTTGTTAAATACGGCAGTATCTAGCGTTCAATTACCCACATTTTATCCAGATTAGTGTGCTATTTGTTAACATTAATCAGTGTTTACACATAACTCACATTTTTATTGATGATTTTTATTAGATAAACACAACAACATTAGTAATTACAATGATTTTAGAAAGATTATATTCACATCGAACCATATTTGTCCGCATATCCACTATTTTTATAATTTTCCTTTTGATTTTTTGTAGGTATTATAAGATAGGTTTTAATACATTAGAAGAATACTTCCTAGTATTATGTGGAGAGTTATATATTGCTAGAATCGAATTTGTATAGAATTGCATAAAAAAAGACTCCATTTTATATGAAGTCCTTTCGATTTGGTATTTATAAGTAGAGTAGCAGAAATGGATTACTAATCATACAAACACAAATAGCCCTCTACTTTTGATTTTTTCAAAAATAGAGAGCTCATTACTATTATTTTATTTCCATTTCGTTTAGCACCTGATCTGGAGCTGTTATTGTTACTCCAGCACGTACTAAACGTTCGAAGGTACGCATAAACTCTAGTAAATTAAACTGCTTTGGTAGTTCAATAACGCGAAGTTTTTCTTGTGGCAGCTTATCAATTGCCTCGATAAACCATTCACGAACATCACTTGGAATCGTGCGTTCTTTATGACCACGAACTTTTAGTTTTTCACGCATTTCAATTTCTAAAGCGATATATGCATGGAGATTAACACCCTGATCATATGCATATTTTCTAAATAACGTTTCTTCCTGGTATTTTAGATAATTACGGTGATAAGACTCTTCCGTCACTGGTACCGCAAACTTCTGCTTCAGTAGTGCATGCACATTCTTAAACATCTTCTTAATGTTGTGAAGAGAGTACATAGAATAATGTAGACCGAAATTAAAGACAGCTTGTTCACGGTCACTATTTCTCTCTTTTGGTATATGCTGCGCAATAAGAGGGTAGATACCTTCTTTTGCTGCTGTATCGAGAATTTGATATTGAGATGTTTGATGCAATAGTTTCTTCAATGTATATACAATTTTCGTTGGATATCCTTCTTTTCGATCAACCATGTCACGTAGTCCGCGAATTACACTGCGAATTTGACGATGACAAGTATGCTTTAATACATGAATGAATTTATTCATGTCTGCAGACAGTTCACCGATATTCATCTCTTGTAAGACTGCTTCGATAAATTTCGCTTTTCTAGCATATGTAGCTTTTGGTGTAAATGGATCCCTATGTTGTTCTTCTCCAGCTTCTTTCGAACATAAGAAGTCTGAATGGATAGACAGATATAATGTCGTATATCGTTTTGTATGCTTTACACCTTTTTGCATTTTGCAAATTTTGAATAGGGGATTCCCCGTACATGGTAATGCAGTTGTTAATTCCTCGATAACCGCACGGATCTGATGCGGATATTTTTTATGTAAGAAACGATACATCCCACCGAAGTGAGTTTTGTTTCCTCTTTCGTCCTGCTTGTCCAAAGAACGCTTTAATGTTGTTTCCGTATGTTGTTGCATCGCAATGTCTAAGAATAGTTTCTTAGCTGCTACAGATAGCTTAAAGAAAGCCTTTGTAAATACAACAGGACTAATATATACGTATGGATTTGCTTTTTCTGTTTCCTCATTCATAAAATGAGTGAGTTTAATTGTATAACGGCCATCTAGTCCGTTTTCAATGGAGATAATGTTATGTAAGTTTAATTTCTTTAATGCAATATAGAATTGAGAGTGTTGGATATAAGCAAATTCTTCTTTATATTGCTTGTAATCTTCCCACATCATATGTATTGTTACATTTGGAATGACACCATTAGTAAAACATTTCTTATGTAGATATAAGAACACTTCGAGATCAGCATTTGTAATGCCGTATAATTTATGCTTTCTTCCCGCTTTTTCTGCAAGTGCAGACATCGTGCGACGTGAAAAAGATGGTTTGGCTTTTTCGACAAAGCCTTCTACGTCAGCAATACGATCTTCGTATGTCATGTGCTGCAGAATATCTTCTAAATATGTATCTTTATAGCTGTAGTAATTCTCCTCAAATGTTTCCACAAATTTTTGCCAAGATTTTAGTGTTACTAACACAGCATTAGTTATTTCCCCATTTAAGCTACGTTGATTTCGTATTACAAATGACTTTCCCATCTTTTTCACCTCCGTTCTACAAATTCAGAAATATATGCCAAAATACTATAAAATATACCAATTTTGATTATAGCAAAATGAAAAATGTTGAAAGGTGCCCCTTTAAGAGGGATTTTTAAAACATGAAACACGTTATAAACCCAATGATTATAAGGGATCGGAGAATCTATGGAAAAAAATTTGTGTTAAGGATATGGTAAAAAACGTTTCATGTCCTAATTGTATAAACACAATAATGAAACACGGGAAGATTGTTGATATATATAGGGTTAAGGAGAATTGTTTATAATTTTAGGTCAAGGATATGGCAAAAGTGTTTCATGTTTCAATCATAGGTCGTTCATTAGGGAAAGGTACGGTAAATCCCTTTATATAAAGGGTTATAGGAGGAAATGTAATAACTTTAAGGTCAAGGATATGGTAAAAACCGTTTCATGTTTTGAGTTTTGGAAGGTCAAGGATATGGCAAAAGTGTTTCATGTTTAATGTATAATGAAATTAGCGGAAATATAAAGTGAACCGTTGGTATATAAGGGTTTATGACTGTTTCGTATACATGTTAAGGTCAAGGATATGGCAAAAACGGTTCGTTAAAATTCAAAGTCTGTATGTATTAAAATAAAGGTAAAACGTTGATCCCTATGGGTTTCTAAGATGTGAGAAAAAATTTGTGTTGTGTATTTAAATTAAGAAGTATTAATTGGTGTTTCATGTTTTAGGTTAAGGACGAGGCAAATTTATTTCAAATAAATATGAAAGAATCTATTATATATGCGATATAAATTCTATTCATATGAACCTCTTATGAGGATATGGGAACGATTAGATAAAAGTGTTTCATATACATAGGAAAGGTTCACTATATGGTAAAAAGTGTTTCATATCTTAATTTATCGGTTTTCCGCAAGAAGACTCCTTCCTCAATCACATGAAGGGCGTAGCCCAGTAGTGATAGGTGGGAGGTGAATTGCAGTTGGCGTTAGCCAAAGGTATTTAAACACACCATGCCTTATAGTATAATCAGGCGTATCAATGTTAACTACTGGTGGTTCTCCCATTAATGTGGTTAGAAAATACATCGAAAACCAAGGAATGAAGTGAGGGGAAAGCATTGTTAGTCAATAAGGCTTATAAGTTCAGAATCTACCCAAATAAAGAACAGGAAATACTGATTGCGAAAACAATCGGTTGTTCTCGCTTTGTCTTCAATCACTTCTTAGGTATGTGGAATGACACATACAAAGAAACGGGTAAAGGTCTGACTTACAACTCTTGTTCTGCTCAACTACCGCAGCTCAAAATAGAGCTAGAGTGGTTGAAAGAAGTTGACAGTATTGCTATTCAATCAGCACTTAAAAACCTTGTAGATGCATATAATCGCTTTTTCAAAAAGCAGAATGACAAACCACGCTTTAAATCTAAGAAAAACAACGTTCAATCTTATAAGACTAAGCATACAAACGGTAATATTGCTATTGTAGATAATAAAATCAAGTTACCAAAGCTCGGTTTTGTTACGTTTGCTAAAAGCCGTGAGGTAGATGGACGTATTATGAATGCTACTGTTAGACGAAGTTCAAGTGGAAAATACTTCGTGGCAATTCTTACAGAAGTTGAAATACAACCACTTAAAAAAGCTGATTCTGCTATCGGCATCGACCTAGGAATTACTAACTTCGCTATTCTTTCTGATGGTCACAAGATTGACAATAATAAGTTCACTTCCAAAATGGAGAAGAAGTTAAAACGTGAACAACGTAAATTATCAAAACGTGCATTACTCGCTAAAAATAAAGGGATCCATCTTCTTGATGCGAAAAACTATCAGAAGCAAAAGTGTAAAGTTGCTAGATTACATGAAAGGGTCATAAATCAACGGGACGACTTTCTAAACAAGTTGAGTACAGAGATCATCAAAAATCACGATATCATCTGTATCGAAGACTTGAACACAAAAGGAATGTTGCGTAATCATAAATTAGCTAAATCCATCTCTGATGTATCTTGGTCTGCTTTTGTATCTAAATTAGAATACAAAGCAACTTGGTATGGCAAAACAATCGTCAAAGTAAGTAGATGGTTTCCATCTAGCCAAATATGTTCTGATTGTGGGCACCATGATGGCAAGAAATCTCTTGAAATAAGAGGCTGGACTTGTCCTATTTGTCATGCAAACCATGATAGAGATTTTAATGCCAGTAAAAATATTCTAGCCGAAGGCTTACGAACATTAGCCTTGGTTTGAAAAATCATAGAACCGTAGGAATCTACGGGGATAGCTTGGTCAATAAGAGAAACCGCTGTTGGTAAAGAAATACATCAATAAGTACGCTCTGTTCCCAAGAATCTCCCACTTCAATCAGACCGTAAGGTCGATAAGTGGGGGTAGTTCAATAGATTGATTGAAGACCTATGGAAAACTAATGTATAATTAATGTTATTTTATGTTGTAAATAAAGAAAAATCGTGTCAGTACTGCTTGAATATAACTAAAGCTGGAAAAAATAATTGTTTACATATATGTATTAGATTAAATGTTTGTTTGAAAGAAAATTACGGAAGGAGTGAAAATGTGGAGAGATTAACACAACTGTTTACGGATGCATTATTAATATCTGAGCCCTTATATGGAAATAATAAAGTAGTTTGGAACAAATGGACTGCCTATAGTTCAGATATAGAAAAAGATAATACTAAGGTCGTGACTTCTCAATATGTTTCCCCATCTTTTTCGGCATTAGTATCATGGTTGAGTAAAAAGAATGAAGAAGGAATTACTTCGTTACAAATTGGTATTAAGTTAAAAGAGTATAAAGATGAAATTCATGCAACTATTGAAAAGGTATTAGAAGACGAGTTTAAGAATGCTAATAAGTTTAATGATGGAACAATCATCCAGGGAGACGTAAATGAGGATGAAACGGATGAACCAGTTGATAAAGAATATTTTGAAGTTAATAATTCCGCAGTTTATTTTAAATTACGTGATGGAATCTCTAAAAATCACTTTGAAGAAGACTCAGGTATGGGTGTAAAATCTTATCCCATTGAAACAAAGGAAAGTAATGCGATTGCTCAGCTTTCTTCTCACAGAGATGAAGATTTAAAGCTTATTAAAGATGATGAAGCATCTCGTTGGAATACTTTGGTGAATGATGTAATGAGCAATATGGATGATCTGACAGCTGATGTATTGGACTCCATTACTATCCAGTGGCTAGCACAAGCAAAATCCCCAGATGAATTTATAGAATTTTCATATGAGCAAGTATTGGATATGTGCAATGTACCAAAAAAGAAAGTAAGTAAAGGAGAGTACTACAGACCTGAAGATAAAATTAAGGTTGCTAAGCGTATTGCAGCATTAGCAAGTATCTTCATTTATTTAAATGATGATAATGAAGTAGTAGTCTTAAATGAAGAAAATGAACATGATGAAAAATATAAAGTAAAGAGAGAAGTTGTGAAACGGTTATTTGTCTTGGATTCAGTTGTATTATGGAGACACAATACAACAAATGAATATATGGGCATTGAATCTTGCCGTATCAAACCAGGGAGTTTTTTAACAAGTTATTTATATGGTTCAAATAATACCACAGCATTATTATCTAAAAAGGCACTTGAGTATAATAGTTATCGGCATAAATATCATAAACGCTTAATTCGTTATCTAACATGGCAGTGGAGAATACGACAAATATATTCAACTTTGAAGCGACCATATTCCATCGGGGGAGATAAAGGCTTATTAGCTGTCATGGCAATCCCACTCACTTGGAAACCCAGTCGGATTAGAGAACACCTAGAGAATGTTCTTACTGACTTGGAAAAAGAGAACGTAATTTCTAATTGGGAGTATACAGTTTCCTTAGATGAAGAACGTTTCAATAAGAAGAATTGGTTTAAAGATTATTGGGTGAATTTAAATATTACTATACTTCCGCCGGAAGAATTAATTAAGTCTATGTATAATTTACCTAAGAAAAAAACATTAGAGTTAGAAAATAATACTGAAGAATCTGTAGAATATTTTGAAAAGGCTAAGGATGTCGTTAATATGCCTCCGAAAAAAAATAATGAAGAGCTTAATAGATTTGATGAAGAGGCTGTTCGAGAGAAAATACTTAAACAACGCAAAGTTGATAATAAGTCTATACGAGAATTAGCAAAAGAAATGAGAATATCAGCACCTACATTATCTAGATTTTGTAACAGAGAAACCAAGCGGCTATCTGCAAATGCAGTTGAAAAAATGTCTAAGTGGTATGAGAGACAAGGGATATTAGAAAAAATGTAGTGGCTAACCAGATTATTAAAGAAGAAAAAACATTTGTAGGATGTTTTTTCTTCTTTTTACTATGTCTGTTTCTAAATAATAATTTATAAATAGTTTCTATGCTCTCTGAGAGAAAAGATCCTTTGCAATAATATTAAATAAGCACGTAAATATGCTAAGTACAGCAGCCACCTCATTATAGAAAAGTGCTATAAAAAACAGGGGAAATAGAATCATTATAAGTAATATCTCATTTTTAGCTTGTTTTACATGCTTCATATGTTTCAACATAGTTAACATCTCCTTGTAAAAAATAGTTAGTAGAGTGCTAGGAATTAAATCTAGACCTCTATTTGCACATTCTACTCATCGAAGGCCCATATTTTAATAGTAAGTTAACAAATATTTTCTTATCTAAAAAATAGAAGTAAAGGATATGGGGACAGAAGAAATTCAGATATCTCAACTGAATCTGCTACAGGTAAATAAGGATATTAATTGGTATCAGGAGAAAACCCTCGAATATACAGAGGAAAATAAATGAAGTTTAAGAGGTATTCCAAAGGAAATAGAGATATCAACTTCTAATCTTACGAAATTGTTAACGGGTAAAAGAAAAAGGTTAAGCAAGGAAACACGTAATAAATTAGATAAGTGGATTGTACGTCACGAGATAGTAATTTGCTGTAAACGATAGTTTAAAATAAATTAATTAGTATAAAAGGACTTAATTAAAGTAATAATTAAGTCCTTTTAGTATGCATTTTTTACTATAGTGTATTTTGAAGCAAAATAGCCATTCTTTTTAAGTCCACTTTTATGGAATTTGAAGGAATTGTGAATTTCCTTTCTCACCAACAGCCCCTCCAGATATATCTATTACTGATTGATTACCGTCCGCAATGTTTCTAGTCCGAACAACGATCGTACCGCCATTTCCGCCTTTACCACCAATACCTGCATCTCCCCCATTTCCGCCATTTTCACCTACAGAATTAATGAATTTAATGGAGAGTTTGCCTAAAAAGAAAACTACCAATGTAATACAAGCGGATAAAGCCACTGCAAAGAAAGAAAGTAAGCCCATAAGTGTGGATGAAAGCGAATCTTTAATTCGTGAAAAGATAGTATTTTTGCATACAAAGAAGAATATGACAATGAGGGAACTTTCAGAAGAGATAGGTATATCACAAACTACTTTTACAATCAAAAAACTAAGCGTCTTTCAGGTGTTGCTAAGGAGAAGCTGAACCGGTGGTATAAAAGGCAAGTTAAAATTGATAAAATGTAATGAATAGGCTGTATAGAAGTGGGATCAACTTGCTTTTGTACAGCCTTTTTAAGTTTTAGCTAGTGACTGCTTCATATGAATATTACTATATCTAAAGATAATTTTATAATATATAATTTTTAAGTAGAAATTTTAATAAACTGGCAAAAAAGAAATTTAACAGGAACTGGTGATAAGTATGAAGTCTATATCTGAAAAAATAGTACTTTGTGTAGGGATTGGGTTTATTTTAATAGGGGGAGTTAGGTTTTTAGGATATTCGATATCTTCTTTGGTTATTGCTCTAATATCTATTTTTGCTGCATTAATCAGTATTTCAGACGTATTGGAAATAACAAGATATAAAAGGTATGGAAATTGGATACAAAATACGGCGTTAGTAATTATTGTAGCGATTATAGTTTTCTTAGTGTATCCGTTAAATATAGCCCCTTCTATTATTTCGACTATCGGTGATGGTTTTACAATTATTGGATTAGGTCTTGTGATTTTATTGTTTGGTTGGAGGGAAATTCAAGAGAAACGAAGTAATAAAGAACCAGTAGAATCAAATGAAATGATTAACAATTGTAAATTTCAGATAGTAGTTAACGAATATGAACAAATGATGAAGCTTAATGATATAATTGAAAGGTTAAAAAATTTAGATCAAGAAGCAAATTCTTATAATAGGGTACATAGTGGCTGGGGGATATTTTGCGAGTGTTTATTTGATTATTGGAATCAAGCTGAGGGACCATTTTTTGATGGTGCCAATCAACAAAAACATTATGAATTTATTTGTGCTTTAAATAATGCAACCAAAGCAATAGCTAATACTAGTTCTTTTGACGCAAATTATAGTATAAAAAGAGAATTACAAATATTTAATCATAATTTTGATGTTACATTGGATCCATTAATGAAACATATTGAATTACCAAATATAGATGATTTAATGAAAGAGGTTTATAATGCACTATTATTGTGGGAAGAACTAAAAGGATTAGTGAATAGACGCTATGAACAAGGTCGTCTTAACTATAAAGAAAGTTAAGTTGCTAATAAAAAGATCCATATTAAAATGGCTCTTTTCAATATGTATTAGTTATATGTTTAAAAGAAACATATAAACTAGATTGACTGAGATTTTTGGAATATACTTTAAGAAGAATATATTTAGGATAAAACTACATAGAAAATAATCACTACTTATTTTCTATGTAGTGAGAATTACCATCGTAGAAATAATGATTTGGTTTTAAAATTTAATGATAGAGGAGAACTTTATGGATCGATTAGAAACAATTGCTGTGTCAAAAATTGCTACAGTTATTTCAAATCAAACTATTATAAAAACAAATGAACATTCTAAATGGGATAGAGTACTTTCTAATGCAGGTCAATCGTCCCTATATAGTGAGTTTAGCACATCGCTAGAGCCATATTACTTTAATGGCGTTTTTAAAAATGAGAACCCATCCTTTGAACAATTTTTTTCATCTATAAAAACAATTTTGCATAAAGTGTATCAAGGTGGAGACAATGCAGAAGAATTTACTTTGTTTTTAGGAACGATAGTTGAGGAAATCAAAATAGAAGACTTATTTGATGATACTAGTTTAGCATTTTTACCTAGAAAATATCAAAGAAGTTTAGACCCTATAGGAGATTTTTTTAAGGAAAAAAGTGAAGAAGAGTGTCAAGATTATATTATAAAAAATGCTAAAGATGATTTTCAGTTACTAAAAAACAATCTAAATATATTGAATTTAGATATCTTTTTTAGAAAAGGTCGTTTAAATTTAAAACCTTTTACAGAGCAATCGAATGGCGTTTTAAGAAATACATCTATATTGTTAGAATGGTTAGAAGATAATTATCCAAATGTTGCAAAACTCTACCAAGAAGCTATTGATAATTATATCGCTGGCAATTCTGTTTCTTGTATATCTAATTGTAGAAATATTATTACAGGATTTTTTAGTCACTATAAAGATAATGGTAATAGATCCTGGACCAAAGGATTACAAAATATAAGTACAGATACATATATAGAAAATGTCACTGCTCCTAATAATATTGCTCAGGGGAGAGCTAATACTAAAATTATTTTTGATGGTCCTAATGAATTTAAATATCCTAGATTTAGCCTTATATATAGTCTATATACCCTTACTTCAGATTTAGGTGCGCACACCGCAGAATCTCCTAAAATAGAAGGCGTATTATATCCAGAGAGAACTACATTAAACGATGCATTATTAAGTTTAAGAATGACAGAGGATGTACTGATTTGGAGCAAAGAGCAGTTAAAAAATTAAAGAAAAACATGTTTAATTAAACATGCTTATGGCAGGCAATTTATTGTGGTACATGGCCAGTATCTTAAAGGGGAAATAAAAAAGAACCTATCTAATTTTTAGGAATAGGTTCTTTTTTATGCATTTTTCACAATTCATATACAATAGGGTTAATATACGCTTGAATTAGTAGCTGACTTTGTTAGTAGGATAGGTATACGACTCGGGAAAGGTGTTGCAAATTTGATTTTTATTTTAGTATAAAAGAAAGTCTCTATTTGTTTTTATGGTGGATATAAGGGGTATGGAATAACGGTGAATAAATTGATGATTTAGAAAATTAAGGTATAACCAATGAGAGTTTTGTATAATGGTGGTAAGTTAAATACATAATTTATATACTTTTTTAGAATATTGGAGGTATCTTATGATTCAATTTGTAATGGTAAAGCCGAAGAAAGAATTGCAAATCAATTATCTGAAAAATAAAAATAGAAGTATTTCTGAGGTTCCGTTAGTGAAAAATTATTATATTTATGAAGAGGCTGAGAGAGCAGCGAAGATAAAGATAGAGACAGAGACTAAAAATAGTACTGCTCTGTATTTTACGGAAATGACGTTGGAAACATATAAAGGGATTCAACATTTGTTCATAAAAATAGAACCACAAAAAATTCATGCAAACGATTTTGACTATAATTTGCATGAATTGAAACTTCATATCAAAAATCAGTTAAGGAAAGATTGGGCGGAATGCGTATGGTTAGAAGATGAACAATCTACAAGTATTTCAGAAGAACTGTATGGAAAAATTTATCGTGTTGAAAACAAGTTAAGGCAATTTATTAATATGAAAATGATTAGGAGGAAAGGAGTGGACTGGTGGGAAAATTATAGTCCATCATATTTAAAAGAAAAATATAAAAAAAGACAAAACGATTATAAGATGGCTGCAGAGTCATTTAAAAATGTAAATGATATATTATTGTCAATTGATACAGATGATTTACTAAAAATAATGAGATATCAAGTCAAAAAACTTAAGATACAAGATTTCACTAAATTAGAAGTAATGCTTGAAGGTATAAAGGAGAATGGAGAAGCAGTAAATCTCGTTCAAAATTATAAAGCAATAGTTAATGAAATGAAAAAAATATGGATGTAAAGGAAGATTTATGGGAGGGAATTTTCAAAGAATATTTTCCTGAGAACTTTATTGAGGAGTGGGAACGCTTTTGTAAAAATCGAAATCATGTTGCACACAATAAATTATTAGATCTCAGTGCACTAGATAAAATTAACGAAAACATTCGTAATGTTGAAGGGTATTTGGAGGAAGCTAGGAAAGAATTTGATAAGGAATTATCTGAAGAGGAAGAAACTGAAGCATTAGAATATATTGAGGAAGAAGAGTATAAAAAAGAATTGCATGAATTGTATATTATGGAACAACAAGCAGGAGTTTCGATTTTAGATGCAAATATGATATTTGATAAATTCGAAGAAGTAATTAATCAATTTATAGAGGACATTGATGATACATATTATTTTAGAAATGATATAAAAATTGAAAAGAATAAAATGTCAATTGTAAAGTCAGAACAAGACCTCCTGAACATTTCCAGTAAGATTAATGATGATATTTTAGAAGTTAAGAGTAAATTAAATATCGAAGAGGTACAACAGGGGGAAAGTGAGGTATTACTGAAATTAATTATAAACGGGAAAATGATAGAAGAATGTAGCTTAAAATATATAAATGGAGGAGCAGAATTTCAGAAGGATCTTGGATATTATCTCCCTACATCATATAATGAGTTTTCTCAAAAAGGATTCGAGGAATTTGTAGAACATATTAGTGAATTTATAGAAGACTATTTTCCTAATTTAAAAGAGGAAATGGAGATTGAAATGTATATTGCTGCAAAAGATGGGGGGAATAACCCAGTTGCTGATTTCCCCTGTGAAGAATGTGGAGAAGGATATGTATGTATTAATGACGATATAGGAGAACAGGGTATGTGCTTAAATTGTGGAGCGAAGCATGAAGTTTCTACGTGCGAAAGATGTAAAGTAACATATAACCAAAATATTGATGGTGAAGAATATCTTTGTGAAAATTGCATGGAGCATTATTTAGGGGAATAGGGAATTTGATGTTAAGTTCAAAAAAATGCTCTACAAATTAATATATGTATATAATTTACAAAAAGTGTTGTATTCTATAAAAATACCAATATTTCATAATTATGAATCGAATAGTAATAGATTAACCAAAAGTTATTTTAATTTTTTAGGTGCGAATGTATAGCAAACATGAAATTCCTAGTACATTCGCACCTAGAATTCTCATGCTTTATAATGGGGATTTATGATTTTTATACAAATTACTTTATTAAATAAAAACATTTGTATATTTTTGGATAAAACTAAAGTGTTTTTGGTTGATTTCGAACACAAATCGGTGTCGCACCTTATATAGGTGCGTGGATTGAAATTCCGCATGTATGCATCACTACTTTATCGCCTATGTCGCACCTTATATAGGTGCGTGGATTGAAATTAGGAGTTATTAATGGCTTTAGATGTTAGACCAGTCGTACCTTATATAGGTGTGTGGATTGAAATGCTGGGCGTCACTTATGAATGGTCTAACATCTAAGTCGCACCTTAAATAGGTGCGTGGATTGAAATATGTTGCTAACCCAACATCGGTTACCTGCTTTACGTTGCACCTAATATAGGTGCGTGGATTGAAATGACCAGTTATCACACATGATCTCTGCCGTCATGAGTCGCACCTCATATAGGTGTGTGGATTGAAATGGACAAGTTTATCAAACTATTAAATGAGGTGAGAGGTCGCACCTTAAATAGGTGCGTGAATTGAAATAGTTTAGATATTATCGATGTCGTTGCAGATAAATGTCACACCTCATATAGGTGTGTGGATTGAAATATGCCAATCGGTGTACAAGCCGACTTCACTAACGTCGCACCTTATATAGGTGCGTGGATTGAAATGAAAAAACGCTTGATGACTTAATGCGTGATGAAGGTCGCACCTTGATAGGTGCCTGGATTGAAATTACCTCGAGTTTATATTTATCTGCAACGCTCTATAGTCGCACCTTAAATAGGTGCGTGGATGGAAGTCTAAGAAAACCATGAGTGTATTAATTGCTGTAGGTCGCAAATCAAAAGGTGCCTGGATTGAAATTAGTAATGCTCTGGCTTAAAAACGCTCTGCAGTTTAGTAGATACTCAACTGGAAGTATCTCCATCTGCAGTATCTAACAAACATGTAAAAAATATTAAATGGAGGGAGATTGAATGACCTACATTGCTCATATACGCGAGAGTGACAGTCAAGTACAAACAGTCGAAGAACATTTATTAGGAGTAAAAGAACTAGCTGAAACCTATGGAGAAAAAATTGGTATAAAACATTTAGCTGGTTTAGCAGGTATGCTCCATGATATGGGTAAATACACCAATGAGTTTAAAGAATATATATTGGAAGCAGTAAATAATCCTAATTCTCCACCTAAAAAGGGGAGTGTTGACCATTCAACTGCAGGGGGGAAATTGTTATATCAATTATTCCATACAGAAAATATGATTCCTTACAAAGGGATAATATCTGAGATAGTGGGAAATGCCATTATTTCTCACCACGGATACCTTCAAGATTTTTTAAATCCAGATTTAGAATCGCCCTATTTAAATAGAGTGCGAGATAAGCAATTAAGAGGATTTGATGTTACACAACAATTCTTTTTTAAACATGTCATGAAAGAGAAAGATTTTCATGAGTATGTTGACAAAGCTACAGTAGAACTAGAAAGTTTCCTACTTAAAGAACCCCCAGAAAATGCTGAAAAACAATTAATGTTTTTAACTAAATTCATCTTTAGTACATTAATTGATGCCGATAGAACAAACACCCGATTATTTGAAGAAGAAAAAAGTGTAGAATCCGTAATAAATTCTGATGAGTTATTTGAGAAATACTACGAGAGACTCATGATAAAAATTAATGCTTTCAAAAAACAGCAGAATGCAAATACCCCTATTAACATGTTGAGAGCAGACATGTCAGATCAGTGTGATCAGTTCGCTGAGAGGCCATCAGGAATATATACGTTATCTATTCCAACTGGTGGTGGTAAAACATTAGCAAGCTTAAGATATGCACTAAAACATGCAAAAACCCATAATAAAAAAAGAATTATTTATGTTGTACCTTTTACAACAATTATTGAACAAAATGCGGAAGAGGTGCGAAGAATATTAGAGGATGAAGAAAATATTTTAGAACATCATTCAAATATAGTTGAAGAAGTGAATGATCATGATGAAAATGAAGACGGTATGGCTAGCATACAACAAAAATTAAAGTTAGCTAAAGATAATTGGGATTCTCCTATTATTTTTACAACCATGGTTCAGTTTCTAAATGTGTTTTACGCAAAGGGAAACAGAAATACTAGAAGACTCCATAATTTAAGTGAGGCAATTATTATTTTTGATGAAGTGCAAAAAGTTCCTGTTTCATGTGTTTCATTATTTAATCAAGCATTGAATTTTTTAAAAATATATACTCGTTCCAGTATAGTCCTCTGCACTGCTACTCAACCTGCTTTGGACTTTGTAGAACAAAAATTAGACATAAATACGGATGCTGAAATGATTAATAACCTCGATCATGTAATTGAAGCATTTAAAAGAGTAGAAATCATTGATCAAGCAACTAATGAAATCTTTAATAAAGATAAACTCAAAACATTTATACATACAAAAATAGAGGAAGTACAAAGTATCCTCATTGTTCTAAATACAAAATCAGTTGTGAGAGATTTATATACACAATTACAGAGCCAAGGATTAAATGTCCCTATTTATCATTTAAGCACAACAATGTGTGCAGCACATCGACATAAAATTTTAGAAGAAGTTAGAGAATGTCTAAAGGAAGGAAGAAAAATCATTTGCATCAGCACACAGTTAATCGAAGCAGGTGTAGATGTAAGTTTTGAGTGTGTTGTTCGTTCTTTATCAGGGTTAGATTCTATAGCACAAGCTGCAGGAAGATGTAATCGCCACGGTGAAAAGGGCATACAGAATATCTATGTCATTGATTATGAAGAGGAAAACTTAAGTCATTTAAAGGAAATTAAAATTGGAAAGAAAATTACGAAGAAAATCCTTATGGATTTAAAACATAACGATAAAATACATGGAGGACATATTTTATCAAGAGAGGCAATGAAGAGGTATTTTAAAGAATATTATAGAGAATTTGAATCTGATCTAGATTATTTTATTCCAAAACTAAAAAAGAACATGACTGAGTTATTATCCGTACCAAGAATAGAAAATAGCTATCGTCGAGCATATATTCATAAACATGATAAAAAAGATATTCCATTATTTATTATAAATAGCTACCAGACAGCGGCCAAACATTTTAACGTCATTGATGATATAACCACTTCAGTTATTGTCCCATATGAAGAAGGAAAGGATATTATCGCAGAATTAAATAGCAATAACTCCATTGAGGATTTGAGCCGATTATTACGAAAGGCACAGCAGTATACAGTTAACTTATTCAACTATGAAAAAGAAAAATTGATAATAAATGATGGACTCGTATACTATCTTGATGGGAAAATTCTAGCCTTGAAGGAAAGTGCTTATAATGATGAATATGGTTTGAATGTGCTTAATGAGAGCGATTTTAAGACAGCTATATTTTAAACCCTATCTTTGTTTGAGATAGGGTTTTTAATCCATGTTTTTATACCACATCAAAAGAATTCTTAAATTTCATATAATATATAATCGCTAAATATTGATATAGTTACATAGGAGGAGTATCATTAATTTACTAGAAAAATATAGAAAATGAAAAAGGAGGAAGAATCTTTGCGGAATTCTATTGAATTTGAGGTTTTTGGTGATTACGCACTTTTCACAGATCCTTTGATGAAAATGGGAGGAGAAAAGTTAACTTACCAAGTACCAACTTATCAAGCTATCAAAGGGATTGTCGAATCAATCTACTGGAAGCCAACTCTTCTTATGATTGTAGATAAAATAAGAATTATGAATGCAATCAAAATGGAATCAAAAGGTATTCGTCCAATTGAATATGGTGGTGGAAATACACTCGCAAATTACACATATTTAAAGAATGTAAGATACCAAGTTCAGGCTCATTTTATCTTTAATCCTCATCGACCTGATTTAGCATATGATCGTAATGAATATAAGCATCATAACATCCTAAAACGTTCACTTAAAGTTGGAGGACGGCGAGACATTTTTTTAGGAACGAGAGAATGCCAAGGATATGTGGAGCCTTGTGTTTTTGGTGAAGGAGAAGGCTTTTACGATAATTATGGTGGAGATATTCATTTAGGCACAATGGTTCATGGGCTTAATTATCCTGATGAAACAGGTAGGAATGAATTAGAGGTTCGATTATGGAATCCGGTAATGAGAGATGGAATTATTCAATTCATCCGACCAGAAGAATGTACAAAAATCCGTAAAATATCCAAGATGGAGCCAAAGATTTTTGACAGTTCAAACGTTGAATCAGTTGATGAGCTTATAAAACAATTAGAAGAAGGAGGTGAATAAATGAGTTGGCTATTGAATTTGTATGAGACCTATCAATCAAATTTAGATCGAGTCGGTAAAATTGAAAAAAAATATAATGGCCAAGAATATACATTGCTACCTATTTCACACACTACTCAGTCAGCAAATATTGAAGTTTTAATTACAGAAGAAGGGGAGTTCCATTCAGCGACAGTTATAGATAAGAGCGACGCCAATACATTGATTCCTTGTACAGAAGACTCTGCAAGTAGGTCTGGTACCGGAGCGTATAAAGTTCCCCATCCATTACATGATAAATTAACTTACGTTGCAGGTGATTTTGGTGAATACGGCGGCAGTAAAAAAGAAGAGGAGTCATTTGGCTTTTATATCGAACAGCTAAGGAATTGGGTAGAATCCCCATATACTACAGATAAATTAAAAAGCATTTACAAATACTTAAGAAAAAAACAATTAGTGAAAGACTTGATAGATACCAAAATATTATGGCTTGATGAAAACCAAAAGCTGATTGGAAAGTGGGATAAAAAAGTTGAAGTTTTTCTTGGGAACAAGCCCGAAATCTTTACAGTGCTTCCAGCTGGCCAAGAAGCTGCGTTTGTTAGATTTACCGTGTATTCTCCAAATAAGATGCTATCAAAGGTATGGCAAGACAAAGAAATACATAACTCCTTTATTAATTTCTATGATGGCCTCCTAGATAATGAAGATTACTGCTATGTTACAGGGGAAATAAAACCGAGTACAGATAAACATGCGAAAAAGATTAGAAATGCCAGTGATCAAGCAAAGTTAATCTCTTCAAATGATTTAAGAGGTTTCACATTTAGAGGAAGATTTACTACGTCAAATGAAGTAGCGAATATTAGCTATGATGTGTCCCAAAAAGCACATAATGCATTGAAATGGCTTATTAACAAGCAAGGAAAAATTATCGATCAACGTGTATTTCTTGTATGGGGCAATGATGCAGAAGATGTTCCAGATATTGTAGAAGATAGTTACAATATATTTTCAATGGATATAAGAGGAACTAAAAAGCGAGAAATAAAATCCTATACACATGAACAATTTGCCAATGAAGTTGCTAAGGCAATTGATGGTTATAAAAATAATTTATCTTCCAGTGAAAATGTAAATATTCTCTTGCTTGATTCAGCGACAACAGGCAGATTAGCAGTTCTTTACTATCGTAATATGGATAAAAACCTTTATTTAAATAAGTTAAAGAACTGGCATTCTACATGTGTCTGGGAGCATGGTTACCGTAAAAATGCAGATAATGAATTTGTTAAATTTTATGGGGCACCGTCAACCAGAGATATTGCATTTGCTGCTTATGGGCCAAAAGCAAACGAAAAAGTAGTCAAGAGTTTGATGGAGCGTATGCTTCCTTGCATCATAGACGAGAGAAAAATCCCTTTCGACATTGTTAGAAGTGCCTTTCAACGTGCATCAAACCCTCTATCAATGGAAAAATGGGAATGGGAAAAAACATTAAGTATTACATGTGCATTAATTAATACAATGGAGGGATATCAATTGGTATTAGATAAGGAAAATAATAATAGAGATTATCTCTTCGGACGCCTTCTAGCGGTTGCGGATGTTTTGGAAAGAAAGGCATTAAATAATGGTGACCAACGTGCTACAAATGCTAGGAGATATATGAATTCCTTTTCTCAACATCCGGAAAGAACATGGAGGACCATTCAAGGGGCCCTACAACCGTATCAAGCACGTTTAGGGGAGAAAGTTTGGTATTATAACAAATTAATTGATGAGATTGGCTCAATGATAAAAATTGAAGATTTTAATAATAAACCACTGTCTGGAAAATACTTATTAGGCTTTTATAGTCAACGGCATGAATTGTATCAAAAAAAAGAAAAAAATGTTTCACTAAATGATGCAGTAAATATTGGAGAGGAGAATTAAAAATGAAAACTTTAGATCACAAAATCGATTTTGCAGTTGTTTTATCAGTTACAAAGGCTAATCCAAATGGAGATCCTTTGAATGGAAATCGCCCAAGACAAAATTATGATGGACATGGTGAAATCTCTGATGTAGCCATTAAACGAAAGATTAGAAATCGTCTGCAAGACATGGAAGAATCTATTTTTGTTCAATCAAATGACAGGAAGGTAGACCAATTTAATAGTTTAAGGGAACGAGCAGAAACCAATGTAGATTTAGTCAAAGCGTTAAAATCGAAGGATAATCCACATGAACAATTTGCTGCAATTGCATGTAAAGAGTGGATTGATGTAAGAAGCTTTGGACAAGTTTTTGCCTTTAAAGGGGGAGCTGGAAAAGGTGTCTCTGTTGGAGTAAGAGGACCTGTTTCAATACATACGGCAACGAGTGTAGATCCGATTGATATTACTAGTATGCAGATTACGAAAAGTGTAAATTCTGAGCCTGGGAAGGATAAAGGTTCAGACACAATGGGGATGAAACATCGTGTAGATTATGGAGTCTATGTTTTTTATGGAAGCATTAATACACAGTTAGCAGAAAAGACAGGCTTTACTAACGCAGATGCGGAAAAGATTAAAAATGCACTGGTTACATTGTTTGAAAATGATGCATCAGCAGCACGCCCTGAAGGAAGTATAGAAGTACATAAAGTTTGTTGGTGGGATCATAATTCAAAACTTGGTCAATACTCCTCTGCAAAAATACACCGTTTATTAGAGGTTAAACGGAATATTGACGAACCAAAAACAATTGATGATTATACTGTATTGGTACATGAATTAGATGGTTTAAAAGTTGAGATTATTGATGGAATGTAATGAAGACAATAGTTATTTAATGTTATCTGGTATTCAACATTTTCAATTTTGCAAACGACAATGGGCCCTTATTCATATTGAACAACAATGGGAAGAAAACGTTAGGACGATAGAAGGGAAGTTTCTTCATCAGAAAGCTGATCAACCATTTATTAAGGAAAAACGAGGAAACAAATTTACTGTGAGTGCGATGCCTATAAAATCAAATGAACTTAGAATTACAGGAGTTTGTGATGTGGTAGAGTTTATTAAAGATAATAATGGGATTGAAATAAATGGTGCCGAGGGAAAATATATTGTGCAACCAATCGAATATAAACGTGGGAAACCGAAAATAAACGATTCGGATGTTTTACAATTAACAGCACAAGCTATATGTCTTGAAGAAATGCTGCTTTGTGAAATAAAGACAGGCTTTATATTTTATAATGAAATCAAACACCGTATTGAAGTTCCCCTAACGACATATGAAAAAAATAACGTTAGGTCAATTGTCAAAGAAATGTATGATTATTATAAACACAAGTATACTCCTAAAGTAAAAACAGGATCGTTTTGCAAAAGTTGTTCCCTTCAAAATTTATGCTTACCAGGATTAATGAATAAAAGATCTGTAAAAAGTTATATTGAAGGGAAGATCCATGAATGAAAAAACTTCTTAATACATTGTTTATAACTCAACCAGATGTTTATTTGTCGTTAGATGGTGATAACATCGTTCTTCTAAAGGAAAAAGAGAAGATAGGAAGGTTGCCACTTCACAACTTAGAATCAATTGTATCTTTTGGCTATACGGGTACAAGTCCTGCACTTATGGGGTATTGTGCAGAAAAAAATATTTCATTGGTATTTTTAACAATGTATGGACAATTTCTTGCAAGAGTTATTGGGAAAAGTAAGGGAAATGTCATTCTAAGAAAAAAACAATATCGTATATCAGAAGATGAAGTTATATCAGCTAAAATTGCGCGCAACTTCATTGTTGGAAAGATTTACAATAACAAATGGATAATTGAAAGAATGACTCGAGATTATCCATTACGAATAGATGTGGATCAATTCAAAGCAATCTCTCAACACTTATCATCTATTATTCTTGAAGTAAGGGAATGTGAGGATTTAGAAAGATTAAGGGGATTAGAAGGGCAGGCTGCCACAAGTTATAATAAATTATTTAATCAGATGATCCTACAACAAAAAGAGGATTTTTATTTTAATAGACGTTCTCGAAGACCCCCATTAGATAATGTAAATGCAATGTTATCATTTGCTTATACATTATTAGCAAATGATATGACATCTGCATTAGAGAGTGTTGGATTGGATGCATATGTTGGTTTTTTGCATCGAGATCGGCCAGGAAGGGTATCTTTGGCTTTAGATGTTATAGAAGAGCTACGAGGAGTCTATGCAGATAAATTTGTCTTGTCATTAATTAATAAGCGAGTCATAAACAAGGGGGATTTTTTCCAAAAAGAAAATGGAGCTGTTATCATGACGGATGAAGCTAGAAAAAAATTTATAACAGCTTGGCAAAATAAAAAACAAGAAAAAATAACACATCCATATCTTGGTGAAAAAATATCTTGGGGATTAGTACCACATGCGCAAGCTTTGCTATTGGCTCGTTATTTACGTGATGACTTAGATGAATATCCACCATTTTTATGGAAGTAGGTGTAACAGTTGCTAGTATTAATAACATATGATGTAAGCACAACTAACAGTGTTGGACAAAAAAGACTGCGAAAAGTTTCGAAAATATGTCAAAATTATGGTCAACGAGTCCAAAATTCAGTGTTTGAATGTGTTGTGGATGCAACTCAATTTGCTACTTTAAAGATGGAATTAATTAAAATTATTAACGAAGGTGAGGATAGTCTTAGATTTTATCAGTTAGGTAATAACTATAAAAATAGGGTTGAACATATCGGTATAAAGGAATCCGTTGATTTAGAAAGTCCTTTGATTTTTTAGGTGCGAATGTATAGCACACATAAAATTCCTCGTGCATTCGCACCTGAATTTTCATAATTTATGAGCGAAGTTTAATATTTTTTATACAAATTCTCTTATTAAATAAAGAAATATGTATATTTTTGAACAGAATTAGTGTATTTTTGTATGGTTTTAAACAAAAATCGCTGTCGCACCTTATATAGGTGCGTGGATTGAAATATAAGGGAGATTCCAAACATCCCCTCGATGATATGTCGCACCTTATATAGGTGCGTGGATTGAAATTTAGATTATTTCAATGCAAAAATAGAAGTAAACAAGTCGCACCTTATATAGGTGTGTGAATTGAAATATTAGACGAGATATATCCACAGAAGAAGAATTACGTCGCACTTTATATAGGTGCCTAAATTGAAATGAAATTACTTGCTGCCTTATCTAGATTACTTTCTTCGCATCTCAGGTGTGTGGAGTAAGACTGATAAAATAATTGATAGTAATTTAGTGCCTCTGTTGGAGAAAGGGGACCTGTTTCAATTCATAAAGCAACGAGTGTTGATCCAATTGACATTACTAGTATGCAGATTACGAAAAGTGTAAATTCTGAGCATGGGAAGGATAAAGTTTTAGATACGATGGGGATGAAGCATCGTGTTGATTTCGCAGTCTATGTTTGTTGGTGGGATCATCATTCAAAACCTGGTCAATACTCCTCTGCAAAAGTACATCGTTTATTAGAGGTTAAACGGAATATTGACGAACAAAAAACAATCAATGATTATACTGTCTTGGTACATGAATTAGATGGTTTAAAAGTTGAGATTATTAAAGGAATGTAATAAAAAGCGTCAGAATAGTTGAAAGAAAGTATCCTTATAAAGATATACCCTATCAATTTATTAAAGGAAAGTCGCATCTCTTGCAGGTGCGTGGATTGAAATCGTGCATTAATGGTTGAAATTGGCGAAGCCTGGAGTCGCACCTTATATAGGTGCGTGAGTTAGGACTGGTAAGATGTTTGATAGTAATTTAGTGTCTCTGCTGGAATAAGAGGACCTGTTTCAATTCATACAGCTGATCCAATTGACATTACTAGTATGCAGATTACGAAAATTATAAATTCTGAGCATGAGAAGGATAAAGGTTCAGATACAATTGGGATGAAGCATCGTGTTGATTTTGGAGTCTATGTTTTTTATGGAAGTATTAATACGCAATTAGCAGAAAAGACAGGTTTTACTAACGAAGATGAGGAGAAGATTAAAAATGCACTGGTTACACTGTTTGAAAATGATGCATCAGCAGCACGCCCTGAAGGAAGTATAAAAGTACATAAAGTTTGTTGGTGGGATCATAATTCAAAACTTGGTCAATACTCCTCTGCAAAAGTACATCGTTTATTAGAGGTTAAACGGAATATTGACGAACCAAAAACAATCGATGATTATACTGTATTGGTACATGAATTAGATGATTTAAAAGTTGAGATTATTAATGGAATGTAATAAAAAGCGTCAGAATAGTTGAAAGAAAGTATCCTTATAAAGATATACTCTATCAATTTATTAAAGGAAAGTCGCATCTCTTGCAGGTGCGTGGATTGAAATTCAATTAGGTGCAGGTACACACTTGGAAGTATTAGTCGCACCTTAAATAGGTGCGTGGATTGAAAGCCGTTAACGAAAATATAAAAAGCATACGTGCCGGTCGTATCTCATATAGGAGCGTGAGTTAGGACTGGTAAGATGCTTGATAGTAATTTAGTGTCTCTGCTGGAATAAGAGGACCTGTTTCAATTCATACGGCCACAAGTGTTGATCCGATTGATATTACTAGTATGCAGATTACGAAAATTGTAAATTCTGAGCTGGGGAAGGATAAAGGATCAGATACAATGGGGATGAAGGATCGTGTTGATTTTGGAGTCTATGTTTTTTATGGAAGTATCAATACACAGTTAGCAGAAAAGACAGGTTTTACTAACGAAGATGCGGAGAAAATTAAAAATGCACTGGTTACATTGTTTGAAAATGATGTATCAGCAGCACGACCTGAAGGAAGTATAGAAGTACATAAAGCTTGTTGGTGGAAGCATAATTCAAAACTTGGCCAGTACCATTCCGCAAAAGTACACCGTTTACTGGATATTAAGCGGAACATTGACGAACCAAAATAATTGATGACTATAACATTTCGGTAAAAGAATTAGATAGTTTAAAAGTGACGATTATTGATGGACCGCAATGAAGAAAACATTAGAATGATTGAAGGAAAGCGTATTTATTAAAAAGTTAATCAACCATTTATTAAAGAAAAGTCGTACCTCTTGTAGGTACGTGAATTGAAATCAGGCTGCCGCTTAACGGTGTGGCTGGAGCGTTTAGTCGCACCTTTCATGGGTGCGAGGATTGAAATGATAAAGGGTTTGCAATCATTAAAGATATTGTTGTCGCACCTCATTAAGATGCGTGGATTGAAATCGTAGTAGCACATATTTAAAACGCATATACGGACAGTCGCATCTTATATAGGAGCGTGGATTGAAATTAACAGTCATTTGCTTATGTGCATCTCAATTTAGGTCGCACCTTATATAGGTGCGAGGATTGAAATCGCTAGCGCTACAAGTCTAAAGGAATTGTATGGGCTTCATACCTCTCATAGGTGTGTGGATTGAAAGTGGTAAAACACTTATAGTATTTAATTATACCTTAACGCATACCCAGATACTTTTTGACTATCACCCTTCACAAGCTTAAGGAAGCAGGATTCTTTTAGGTAAAGCGTTAACTTTAATTAAAACTTCTTGTAATATATAACATTATTATATAATATATAGGTATATTGTTAGTTTATTTGATTCCGTTTATTCCCACACCTTTTTTGTGTTGTGGTTGAGTTGTAGAAGCAAGTTGCGTCTTGTTTCAATTGTGAAAGGGCTTCTTTGAGCCGATTAGTGTATATATAGTTTTTTTTGCTATGCACATTTTTAATCGACTTGAAGAAGCCCTTTTTGTGTTGTTTTCAAGTTCGCAGGCGGGGTTATTTATGATTAATAAAATAACAAATTAGAGGAGATATGAAAATGAATAAAGATTGTAGACACTTAAAATTAGTACCAACAGTAGAGGAAAATAAAATACGAATGGAAAATAAGCAGAATTCATATGCATCATCAGAAATGTCATCTGAATCCAGATCGAGAATTAATCAATTGCGAGGTTGTTTAGAGGCAGAAATCATATTACCTGATGGTAAAGTTCAATATTTCAAGCCACATGTTTTTAATGAAAAAGAAGCCATTCAAGAAATCGCATTATATATTGAAGGGATACAGGAAATGAAGGTAGGCTATGTCATCTTATGGCGCTTTGTTGGGCAACGAAGTTTTTATAGTGGAACTAAGATCGTAGCCGAACCGAAGTTTCGTAAGATCCTACGTAAGTTGAAAGATTACTTTTTTGATTACGAGGAAGTTGTTTATGAACCTGAAAAATAAGAAGGATAGAGGGATATGAAAATGAAAAAGGATAACATTTGGACAATATTAGACGATCCAAAAGAGCAGGAAACAAACGAGCAATCCCAAGAGTCGGATGATATATTCGCTGGTTTGGATGAGCTATCGGAGATTGCAGATGATTTACTACCGTTTTAATAAAGTCGAGGTAGTGTATAGAGGGTAGAAGGAAGAACTAAGTGATGTATTTACTTGGATCTTCCTTTTTTTATTGTAAAAAAGAACTTGGAGGGAACGATTATGCGTTTAGAAAATGATTTAGCGGCGGGATTTTATCCAACACCACTAACAGAAGGGAAACACTTAGTACAACTATTACAAATGGAATCAGAGCGAGCTTATGCTTGCTTTGATCCATGCTGTGGAGAAGGGACAATTTTACGAAGTTTTGCAGATGAAATGAAGCAGGTGGGAGTCCAGTTTCATACGTATGGCGTAGAACTGGATGCAAATCGATATGGCAAAGCAAAAGAGCAATTAGATGTTGTAGTACGCTCCAGCTTTGAAAGCGTGATGATTAGTCATGACTATTTTCCACTTATCTTTTTAAATCCACCTTATAATACGGAGCTTCGTACAGATAATAAAAAATCAGAGGAAATGGAGTTCAACTTCCTAAAACGTGCTCATCATTATTTAGCAGAAGGTGGGATTATGGTATATGTCATTCCATATGACAGATTTGCTAGGGACGATATCAGTTATTTCTTAGCTAAGAATTATGAGGAAATAGGCTTAATGCGTTTTGGTGATGAAAATAAAGAGTTCGATGCATTTAAACAGTGTGTCTTCATTGGACGTAAGCGTGCTACCACGAAAAATGATCCATACTTCAACGATCGATTCGCGAATTTTTGTGAAAGCATGTCTGACCTTTCTTTCGTCAAAAAACATGTAAATACATTGGCGGAAATGGTAAATCGTAAGGACTGGGTTATACCAGAATTGCGTCATCAAAATAAACTTATTTTTACATCAAGAGTGGATTATAAAAGTGCTTATGAAGGAGTTGGGAAATCGGAAGGTATCTCGTCGTTCAAAAAGCGTTTAAATAGAGGGAATGGTTACTCACTTCAAGGTGAGAAAAAAGCTGCTGAAAGAGCGAAAATGCCAATTGCTTCCGGACAACTAGGACTTTTGCTGATGACAGGTGTGGCAGATGGTTTGCTTGGTGAAGGTGATACACTCCATGCAGTTCGTGGATCTGAAAATGTGTATTATGAAAATTCATTTGAGCATTTGGAAAAAACAACGAAAGAAGTTGTATTACAAAAACGTCGCGCGAAATTTATCATCGCAACGCCAAAAGGTGAAGTCAAAGAACTTGTCTAGGAAAGGAAGAGAGAGATGTCTGTACTGTTAGGGTTAGGAGCACTTTACATTGTATGGGAGTTTAGCAATCGTATAGTTCGTATTGCTATTGTGCTTACAGTCATGTGCTTATGTGCATCTCAATTTAGTGCAGGTACACATTTGGTAGTACTAGAACAATTCTCTGTGTTTCAAGGTGCAGGTGATATGCTACATGCGGCTGAACAATCATTAACAGAGTGGAAACGGTTTATAGATTTTTAAACAATAAATTGAATGAGTAGGACATGAAACGTATCGAATGAGATGCGTTTTTTATTTTAGGAGGGAAACCTATGTTACAAGAAATAATTAAACAAGATACATTTGACCAGGAACAAACACCAGCGATTTTGCAATTGGAGACAGGCACCGCTTCACATTCAGCTTTCTGCTTTGCTATGGCAGTTAATCATAACAACCAAATGCAATTTGCAGTGTTAGGTGCGAATGACAGTACATTAAAGTCATTCAGAGCAGCCATATCAATGGGTACTCGTCGTTTGTATTTTGGAGAGGGACAAAAAGAAGAATTACATTATGTGTTAGGAAAAAAAATGAATGTAATCTCGACTGGGCAATTTGAGTTTATAAATACACAAACAGTAAATAGAAAAAAGGCAATTATTGCGTTTTCTAAAGAATTAGAAGAAAAGTATATTGTGGCAATTGATGAAGCACCAGAAATGCAAGTAAGAGATTTCTTAATGGCTCCTCCATATGGTCTTCCAATCTTAGAAGAATGGGCGAAGCCAATTTATGAGGAGATGCTAACAAGAAATCTATTACAACCGTTAGAGGTGTATTTTGATAAGAATGAATTTTCTTCTTTAACGATTGCGCAAGTCTTACTAAAGGAAAAGGATTGTAAGGAGTTTTTATCAGAAATGATTCGCTCTAAGAAATGTCAATTCCCGCAAGAAGGTACAGGTGAAAAAACAAATGAAATTAATGATTTAAATGAATACCTATTGGAATATTCGCCTGTCATGCTTGATAAGGTTACAAAGTTGGATGAGCCCTTACATCAACCGATGAAAGATCAGGCATTATCTCATTTTGATACATATCAAAGACCATTATTCCCTGTACAAGCACATGTTGCAACAGGTGTAGCAAAAGCTTTACAAGTACAAAAGGGAATCATCTTGCAGGGGGAAATGAGCACGGGCAAGAGCGCAATGATGACAGCTGCAGTAGATGGCTATTTTCATTTAAAAGGGCAAAAAGGATATCGTACATGCGTATTTGTTCCACCAACTCTTACTGAGAAGTGGGCAAAAGAAGAAATACGACACTTATTACCAGACGCAGAGATCCACCTTATTAAACGAACTGAGGATATTATTCGTATTCATCAAGCTTGGATTCAGGCCGGGAGACCCAAGCCACAAAAACCAACCTTCTTTGTCATTAGTTTTACAACGATGCGAGGGGATTCTATTAAACAGATGCCACTACCTTATAAGCAAATTGCACTTTCCAAAAAATCGGAGCAAGAGGTGCAAAGATATTATAAGAATGGCTACTACTGTCCAGATTGTGGTGCTAAGTTGCGTAAAAAAACATCTTCTATCATGGTTCAACAGGCCAATGGTGAACAAAAAGAAGTATGTCAATATAAAAATTTTACAGCTAGTGACTTAGATACTAAAACGAATAAAAATAGTGTATGTGCTGATTGTAATTCAAATATTTGGAGCCCAAAAGTAAAAACAAAATATGCAAGTTTTAAAGAGTGGACAAAATATGAGGAACAATTAGTGCAGGCAATTAAAGAGGGAAATAAACCTTTACAAAAACAACTAGAGTTAGAGAATCGTGTAAAACCATATGACGCAAAACATTCAGGAAGAGCGTATAGAAAAGTAGCTGCTGTTGAGTATATTCGTAGAAAAATGAAGCATTTTTTTGACGTTCTTATTGCTGATGAGATACATGAGCTGAAAAGTGAATCTGCACAAGGAACTGCTTTAGGAAGTTTAGCAAAGGTTTGTAAGAAGTTTGTAGGTGGTACGGGGACTCTATTTGGCGGAAAGGCAAGCGACGTATTTTATACGTTATGGCGCTTATATCCTCAAAAAATGGTGAAGAGTGGGTTTAAATATAGCTCTCTAATGGAATGGAATGAAACCTACGGAAACATCGAGAGAACGTATTACCATGATGGTGAAGTTGTATCCAATGTAGCTTTGCGTGG
The DNA here is from genome assembly GCF_001595725.1 of Bacillus thuringiensis. Classification (GTDB taxonomy): domain Bacteria; phylum Bacillota; class Bacilli; order Bacillales; family Bacillaceae_G; genus Bacillus_A; species Bacillus_A thuringiensis_K. The sequence continues at coordinate 136,078 of NZ_CP014284.1, read as the reverse complement.
TGCACAGGGGATGCTAGATAAAACAAAAGTTGTTCCTGGTATTTCACCATATGTGTTTACCAAATTCTTAATGGATACAACGATTAATGTACGCTTAAAAGATGTATGGCCAAATCCAGTCGAACTTATTAATGTACCTACGATTCTTGTAGATATGTCAGAAGAGCAAAAACAAGCCTACGAGCATATGAAAGAGTCATTTGAAAGAGCGATTGAAGCAGCAAAAGGTACACCAGATGTCGGCAAATTATGGCTTTCTTATATTCGTACAGGAAATGCATATCCAGATAATATGAACCATTATCCTAACTATTACTTAGATGGGAATAAAAAAGATGTTGTTTGGTCCAATACAGAATACAGATTCGATGAGGATTGTATACAGCCTAAAGAAAGGAAGTTGCAAGAAATATTGCGCACTGAAATTTCTGAAGGCCGTCCAACGATTATTTATGTATCTGATACAGGATCTACAGTAAAAGAACGAGACATTCAACCCCGTTTGAAGAAGGTTGTAGAGCAAGTACCTGGTGCAAAAGTAGCAATACTCCGTACAAATACAATTGCTACGCCAAAACGTAGTCAATGGTTAGAAGAACAAGTAAATAACGATGTGAACGTAATCATTTGTTCGCAAGAATTGGTAAAGGTTGGTTTGGATTGTGCGACAAGAAGTTGCTAATAGATAGTGCTTCATAAGAAGTCATCTTAGTCGTTAGAGATGTTCCCGCCCAAAACTGCTTTTCGAGTAATCGAATTGTTGGGTTGCACGAGGGTTAAATGCTTAATGGAGGACTTTACACAGAAGCCCAACAGAGCTAGGGAAAGATTGAGAAGGTATAAGCGAAGCTGAACCTTTGTAGACTCCGTCACCGACAGCAGACGTACTGTGGTAGAAAAAGTCTGTAGAAGCGGATAGGAAAAGTTCTACGGTCGAGGGACTGCGCGACGACCCATAGATCCGCCGGAGGAAAGAAGGATGCCTAACTCAATCGTATCTATCGTTAGTGAAACTTGGTAAGCCCTATGTATTCCTCTCATTTGAGGTAGGAGAATCGTAAGAGACTTACAACATACAGAGGGTAAAGGATTGTGGAAAAAGCGAATGCCAACAGAACGAAAGTTCAGACGAAAACTCATTTGTATAAGTCGTTGGATAGGGCAATACCCGAACTGAAAGGTTGCTGACTTCCACATGGTCTTCAACACGAAAGAAAGCGAAAAGAATAATCCTATAGAGAGGGAGATATGTTATGAAAACTAACGAGAGTGTTAAGTCGGCTGTTTCCCCACTAGTGGAGAATTGGCACTCAATTAATTGGGTGAAAATTCAACGCTATGTTAGGAAACTTCAACAACGAATCTATCGTGCCGAACAATTAAACCAAACAAGGAAAGTAAGAAAACTTCAAAGATTACTTTTAAGAAGCAAGGCTAATCTACTTCTAAGTATTAGACGAGTCACTCAAGAGAATAAAGGTAAAAAGACAGCAGGTATAGACGGTTATATCTCTAACACGCCTCAAGAAAGAGTTGAGTTATTCAACAAATTAAGCAGATATAGTGTTAGAAATATCAAGGTTAAACCAGCTAGAAGAACCTATATTCCTAAGAAGAACGGTAAACTTCGTCCACTAGGTATTCCAGTTATAGTTGACAGAGTATATCAAAATGTCTTCAAAAACGCATTAGAGCCACAATGGGAAGCAAAATTTGAAATGACCTCTTATGGATTCAGACCTAAACGCAGTACGCATGATGCAATGAGCGATTTATTCACTAAATTAAGCAAAGGTAGTGCTAAGGGATGGATTTTTGAGGGGGATTTTGAAGGTTGCTTTGACAATTTGAATCATGATTACATTATGGGGTGTATTAATAACTTCCCTAATAAATCAATAATTCGAGACTGGCTCGAAAGTGGATATGTAGACAACGATATATTCAATGAGACAACAAAAGGAACGCCACAAGGTGGAATTATCTCACCATTGTTAGCAAACGTGGCACTACATGGAATGGAGAAAGAAATCAGTGTTAGATACATCCATACAACACGACAAGGAGATACATTGTACTCAAATTCAGTTGGTGTTGTTAGATACGCTGATGACTTTGTAATTGTCTGTCCTACAGAAGAAGAAGCATATGGCATGTACGATAAGTTAGAACCATACCTGAACAAACGTGGATTAAATCTTGCGAAAGACAAAACAAGAGTAGTACACATTAGTAAAGGGTTTGACTTCTTAGGATTTAATTTCAGACAATATCCAACAAAAGACGGAATGCGCTTGTTCATTAAGCCTTCCAAAGATAGTGTCAAACGAGCTAAACAAAAGATTAAAGAAATATTCGAATGGGGTAAAGGTAGAGAAACGTCGGTCCTAATTGATAGATTAAATCGTGTCGTTAGAGGAATAACGAATTATTGGTCTCCTACGGTTGCCAAGAAGATTTTCAGAGATATAGATAGTTATATTCTGAAAAGAACGCTAATTTACTTGAAACATAGACATCATCGTAAATCAATTAAATGGATTAGAAAGACATATTTTAAACCCGACCATACTGGTGTGAGCAAGGACAAATGGATTCTTACATGTCCACATGATAATACAAAACAACTCATGAAAATGAGTTGGGTAAAAATCGAAAGACATATTAAAATCAAACAATATAACAGTCCATTTGATGCTTCACTAAAAGAGTATTTCGAGCGACGAGATAAAAAAGAGTTCGATAAGGAGAACACTTTAGCGAAACAAAAACTTGCTAAAAAGTCTAAATACAAATGTAGGGTCTGCCATGAATCGCTTGTTGGAGACGAACCATTAGAAGCAAATCATATAATACCGAAAATTATAGGTGGTCGTGACACTTATGAGAACCTTGAGTTACTTCATAAGTCTTGTCATAAAACACATCATGCATTATTAGAGAGATACGGTAACGGTAAGCAATTACCAAAGGTTCAGTCTTACCTTAAAAGAAATAATGTGGATGTAAACAGTAAACAAGCGGTCAAATATATGATGGATGCATTTAAGAAGTTTGCGTACTAATTGTCTTCGGATGAAAGGGGGCTTGAGCCGGATGTGCTGAAAGGTACAAGTCCGGTTCTTAGGGGGGAAAGAGATGGTAACATCTTTGACCTACCCGACTGCTGGCGACGCCAACATTAATTTTCAATCAACTATCATTTAGTTTATTTACTTTAAATCAGGCTGCAAGAAGACACTGGCGTATTGGCCAAACAAAGCAATGTAGAACATTCTATTTGGGCTATAAAGAAACTTTCCAACAGGAATTGGCTCAATTGATTGCTCAGAAAAATAAAGCAGCTGAAGCAATGAATGGTGATGCAACAAGCGATGGTCTGAATGCAATGCTTGGTGATACAGGGGATCTACAGTCTCTATTAATTCAAAATATTAAGAGCGGAAATCAATTAAAGGGTTCGACAGAAGAATGGACAAAAGCAGCATCTGATGAATCGAAACGCGTCCTTGCAAATATCGGTAATGTCATTACGCCTGTATTTGAATCAATTGAAATTCAATTTACGAATTGGGTAGAGAAATTACCAGAAACGATGGACGTAGCATTTATGAAAGAGGCTCAATTTGTACAAAGGGCTGTTGAATGTATTAAAAAAGAGCGAGTACCTGGAGTTCGAGTAAAGCAGAATGTACTTGAAATAGATGGAGAAATAGAAGGTGTCATTCGAGCTTTAATAACACTGAATACTGATAAGCGCATGCTTGTACAAAAACAAGATATCACATTCTGGGATTCAGTTATTGTTGAAGTGGATTCTTCTAAAAAGAAAGGAAAACGAAAAAACAAAGTAATCGATGGACAGTTTGAGTTCGATTTATTTGGATGATCGAGAGGGGAATATTATGTTTACAAAAATATTTATTGGTCTATTTTGTTATATGTTTTTGGTAGTTCGTAATTCAAAGAAAAAATTTCTAATGGAAGAAGCCAAGAAAAAAGAAATGGAAAATAAACCGGTGGAACGCCCCGTTTATTGGTGCCCAAGAGAAAATAAACCTATTGGAAGGGAACAAGAGCGTGTTACTGTTCAAACAAAAGAGATCACCTTAGAAAAAGATGTAGCAAGTATATATGATTTAGTTGCTACATCTGTTCGTAAGAATCTGGGTGAGGAAGAGAGTGACAGGTTAAAACATGAGGATATAGAAGAAGTGGAGTATGCTGAAGATTTTCATCATACTCCCACTCCTGAGGCTGTTTATGATATTCCTTTTCCAAGTGATGAGGATATACCAGTGGAATTATTAGAATATGAGGACATGTATCCACAACAAGAATATGTTTCAATTCCACCGGAAACAGAACACGTTTTTCCTGTTCAACAAGGAGTAGCTAATGTTGAAGATATGGATTTTGTGAGGTGGACTGCAAAAATAATAGAACAAGAAAAAGAACAAGGAATGACACGCGTCATAAATATGTCTAATAAGAAGCGTTATTGGATTCATACAGAGGGAGAGATATTACCAAAAAATCAATTACTGTATATGGAATTAGAGGTCAATTCACCTTATTCTTATACACTAGTTGAATGGAGTAATAGACAACTAGGGAATATATAAATCTATTTCCTAGTTGTATTTTCTTAGTTAAATAGCATGAAATACAGCATTTTTCCACTCATTTGTGCAAGAATAAAACATTTTTTTATTTTTGTACAAATGAGTGGGACAGAACGATTCACCATATAAGGATATTCGACTATAATGAGGCATTGTACGTCATTGTAATATTGAAATGTTTTGAGATTCAAGTGATTAACAGTCTTAAAACAGGAGAATTGAGAACTATTCGTAATATTACAATGCTTAAAATAGATTAAATCCAAACATGAGGATTATATGAAGTAAAAAATATTTTTGAGTTAAAAAAATAACAATTTTGAAAGGTGAATGTAAATGAATATTAATTCCATAAGTAACAACGTAGTAGAAAAATTAGAACAAACGGTGCGCTATGAAAAGAAACAAGTCCAGGTATTACGTGTAAGTAAAAGTAGTTCTAATATACACGCTTACATGATTTTTCCGGAATTCTCAGAGGTTAAAATTTCAAATACCGAACTGGATGAATATATAGAAAACCTGTCAACAAGCGTGAAGTATGTCATTGATCGTAAGTTGAGTCAACAAGAAATTGAAAAACAAAATCATTCTTTCATTATGACGTGTGAAGTCGAGGAAGATGGTGTGATAGATGATGAAACGATTCATTTTAATACGACGTATGTAAAACCACCAACAATTGCAAATAAAGTATTTAAGTTGGTGTGTGGATTAGGGAATCGCTTAGATAGCTTAAAAGAATTACATATTACAGTATTAAATAATAATATTAACCGAATTGAAATTGAGTTTTACAATGAAAATGAAACATATGTGGCAGTAGAAAAAGAAGAAATTGCAAATGCAATTATGGGGGCATATACAAAAGCAAATATCTATTATGCAGCAGATCTTTATTATGTTTCTGAAGGAAATGAAATCAAATTAAAGAGCATCAAACCAAAATTAGCGGGTGATGTGTGATGAAGCGGGAAAAAGGAATGATAGGAGTCTTATGCACGCTTGTTCTGATGATTTTATTACTTGTACCCTTACAAGCAGCTCAAGCTTCTGTAAAAATAGATTTTAATGAGTTAAAAGGAAATGATGTTTCGTCATCATTTAAAGATGGACTAAACAATCGAACGAAAACAACAGAGAAAGATGATTCATTTGGATCATCAATCATAAAAAAGATTGAAGGATTGTATGCGCCGGCTTTTAAAGTAGGAGTCAATATCTTTTCTATTTCATTCGTATTAGGAGTTATTGTCATGGTTATGGCATTAATTACAAAGAATGGTCAATGGATGAAGTGGGCAACCGGAAGTATGATCTTCTCATTTATCAGCATGATGTCGATGAGACTGAGTGTATACTTCTTATTTAGTTCCGATGTATTTTCGTTTATGAACATCTTTACGGATTTTTTAGACCTGTTTAAAGCAACAGCACTTATTTTCACACCCTTTATGTTAATCGCAGGTATTCGTTTAAGAAGAATTCATGAGAGTACGAAACAGCCGGAATATTACCGTTGGGCCAATCGTGTCATAACGGGATCTTGTTTGCTGTGTATGTTAGCCGTACTCGCTCCATGGCTATTTGCTAATATGTAAAGAATTATATATAAAAATAGAAAAGGTACTGAATCTACATTCAGTACCTTTTATCTACCCATTAGGTTCTTTCTTTCATATTCTTCAAATACTTCTTCTGAAATTGGCGATAGTATGCCGCTCAAATACACAGCGGTATATAAAAAGTATTGCTCATCCCTTGTTTTAATTGTATGAGTACCGTGTTCCTCATTGTTTGGAATAATTCGTTCAATTTTGAGTTGTTTTTTATCACAAATGATCTCTTTTACTCTATATAAATTATGTATCGGTAAACGATTAATATACAAACAAAGGTACTCTAGTAGAAATAGAATAACAGTCATTTGTAGAATGAAAGCGATCTTTAATAGAGTTGGTATGGATGCAAATAACACTAGAAATATAGAGACTAAGAAAATATTTAACTTTGAAAACCACTTTTCATATTGATTCAAAGAAATAATACTTTTCTTATTCTGGAACACCTGGAACCTCGTTATAAGGAAAAGAACGGCAAAGATACCTTCATAACTAAACCAGGTTATCCACTCTGTATCAGTAAGTTCTAGCAACATATATATGATACCGGTAGATATGATCAGTGGTACCAACTGTACCAAACTAAATAGTAGGGTATGTTCTAACATTCTTTTCTTATGGATGTGATTAGTTATTGAATTCAAGTTTCTTAACTCCTTCTGCAATTTTCATGATGACACCGCCAATAAGTATATGGTATTCGCCTATTCCTTTTTCGTTTACATACCAGCACATATAGTGCCTAATACCTTCTTTTGCCCCATGGTCATGTAAAGGAAAGGGAGATGCGTATTTTTCAGGTAACATATTATTATCACCGAAAGGAACCTGTTCTGCAAGTGCAAAACGTTTCTTCGAATCATTTATAATCCAACAACCATAGTTTACTGATCCATACCATATTGCGTCTTTATGGATTGGATCAATAGAAGGTTGTGCTGGATAGCTTTCAGCTAGTATTTGCGCTTTCTCTTCACGAAGTTGCTGATGTATGTGTGAATTCAATGGATCTTCCGTTCCGATTTCATAGGTTTCCTCAAAGTTACCACACTCATAAGGGACAAGGGGATTATTTGAATCAGCCGCTAATTGTAGACTGCAAGAATCTGATTTTGAAAGATAATATACACAGTCTTTGCAAGTGAAAAAGTTTGAAAAAGCTGAATCTGTTTCTTGTTCTGTTAAGGTATTATCTACTACAAGTTTTAACACGTCTATCACAATCCTTTTTTGGCTAGTTCGTAAATTAATATAGACGTATCATATCATGCTTATAAACAAATGTAAATATTTTCCAAATAAAAATAACCTTATTAATTTTGAAAGGACTGTTTGTATTGAATAGAAATCGAGAATATATTACTTTGCGAAATTCTATATTAATAGGCTGGTTACTGACATGCTTCGTAATAGGCCTATCTATTTATTTTTCTTCTGTTGTTTATTTATTAATCGGATGTTTCATTCTATCGTTAAAATACGGATTAATGGGTACCGTGAAAAATGTGGAAAAACGTTTGCCTACCTGGGCCAACTTTGGCGTCATTGAAAAACCAGTAAATCGAAGAGTGACTAGACCTTTTCAGTTTCGAGGTGGGCTCCTTGTTTCATTAGCATTAGGCTTCGTAGAGATGGTGATTAAAGGCTTATGTATCTCATATTTTATTTTAGGATTAGAAACGCATGTATATCGTTTAATGCGCAGAAACGCAAGGGTGTAAAAAGGGGGCTTCTATTATGAAAGTATTGATATTTGAATTAATTCTCATTGCGGTTCTCATTCCGTTGAATATTGTTGTAAAAAAACATGTACCGAAATGGAAAGGAAAAGCCGGAGAGAAATTAGTAAAACGTATATTGAGCAAGTTGGATTCTCAAAGTTATTGCGTGTTACATGATGTTACGGTTAATACGGAGTATGGTGATACAACGCAAATTGACCATATTGTTATCGCGGAAACCGGTGTATTTGTTATAGAGACGAAAAACTACGAGGGATGGATCTATGGAAGTGAGAAAGCAGCAAGATGGACACAAGGTATCTTTAGAAAGAAACACTCTTTTCAAAATCCATTTCGACAAAACTATAAACATATAAAAGCAATTGAATGGGTAATGGAACAACAGCTGCCGTGCATCTCTATAGCAGCATTTCATCCAAAATGCAGTTTAAAAAGAGTAGATGTTCATTCTAAAGGTAAACACGCCTTATATTATAACGACTTAAAAAGTTGTATTGAATCATATACTGAGGTGCAACTAACAAATGATGAGGTACAACATATTTACCAAACTATGTTGCGAGCAAACATAACGGATAAGGGTATTAAAAAGAAACATGTAAAGTATTTACAGAATAAGTTTGCTAAACAATAAGAAATGGAGATAGAGACATGTTATATGTAATAGGGTTTTTAGTAATCTCCATAGTAGCTATTCGTCTTAATATGAAGTATTACAAGTTAAAAGGAGATTCAAAAAATCTTGTGAAAAGAATAAATAAGTAATTGAGAATAGTAAACTATATGAATATAAAATCTAACCGGAAAACTTCAGAGAATAGAATTATATAAGTAAAGCGCAATTGAAAATGGGCTAGGAGTTTTTCTTTAAAAACAGAAACTACTTATTTAAAAATAAGTAGTTTCTGTTTTTTTTATGGAATTAATACTTGATATACTAATTCATTATCAGTCATAGTTGGACATGACTGCCAAGAAGGAACAAATCTATGCCAATACTGCTGTGTCCAACCATTTTTATAAATACATAATTTCCAACGATAATGTGGGCGATGTGAATAATCATCACGTTCATAATCATAACCTGAAAATTCAGGTTGAATGTATAAATTTGTCACCATAATCCCCCCTATAAAATTTAAGTATTTAAAGCATTTTATTAGGTATAGATGTCCAAAGTTATAATACAAATGCCTAAATTAAAAAAACACTTTATAAACAATTCAATAATTAACTTTAATTGAATGGAATTTCATAAATCTCATAAGTATGACTTTAACAAGAAATGCTAGGAATAAAGGTATAAATAGTACCATGGCAAGTTTGATTGCTATGTCATTCATAACTGGACTTAATGGCTCGAAATTAATTATGATATTCATCTAAATCTATTATAATAACTATATATTTATAATATAATTTATGTTGCTTTGTCCATAAAAAAAGACACTCATTTGAGTGCCTTTTCTTCGACTTGATAACCACTTTAAATTTAATAAGATGTATACAGACACCATCCAAATACAATTATATCATATTTTCTGAAAAATGAAAATGGATTCTTTAACTTACTTAATTACTTTGTCCATTACTTCTTTATATTTGTTAAATTGGAAATCTTCCATGTCACCATTCATTTGTAAAAGAAAATTACCTTTTGCTTAAGTATGAGAGAATAACATTTGATTACCGTTACCTAAATCGTCATAGTACTTTTTCGCTTGTTCAAGATCCTCTTTGTTTTTAAATTCAAATATTCTACCGCCACTATATTCTCCTAGTGCTGGAACAAGAATACGTTTCGCTTCTTTTCTAGTATTCCCAAATTCTTTTTTTGGTAGATCACTAGGCCGTTCTGCTTCAAGCCCTGCAGCCTTAAATTCTTCAATTACTTTTCCTACTGTAACATTGCTAGTCACCGATTTTATGCTATCACAGGCTGCTAAACCAAATAATAGCAAAGTACCAATAAGAAATACTGATAATTTTTTTAACATATCTATGCGTTCCTCCTACTGTAGATAAATCCTTCGATATCATAACATACTATTAATTTATAAATTATTATATATTGTATAAATGATATTTATATAGCAATTTTTTCCGAATTAGAAGAATATCCTTACATTTATGATAAACAATCTTCTTTTGTTAATATTAAAACATTAGTTCAATTTGAATTAATCCTCATTGCCATTCTAATTCCGCTGAATATTGTTGTGAAAAAAATATACCAAAATGGAAAGGTAAGCTGGAGAGAAATTAGTGAAACGTATATTAAGTAAATTAGATCTGAAAAGTTACCATGTGTTACAAAATATGACGATTTATACAGAGTACGTTGATATAACTCAAATTGACCGTATTGTTATCGCGGAAACCGGTGTATTTGTTGTAGAAACGAAGAATTATAAGGGCTGGATCTACGGGAGTGAGAAAGCAGCAAGGGGGACACAGAGCATTTTTAGAAAGAAATCCTCTTTTCAAAATCCATTTTGACCAAACTATAAACATATAAAAGAAATTGAATGGGTATTCGAACAAGAGCTACCTTGTATCTCTATTGCAGCATTTCATCCAAAATGCAGTCTGAAAAGGGTAAATGTTTTTTCTAAAAATAAGCATGTCTTATATTATAACGATCTCAAGAAATGTATCGAATCCTATACAGACCTGCAACTTACAAATAACGAGGTTAATCATATTTATCAAACTAGTTACGAGCAAACATTACGGATAAGGGTATTGAAAAGAAACATGTGAATTATTTACAGAATAAGTTCGCTAAACAATAAGAAATGGAGAAAGGAATAATGTATATGTGTAATAGGGTTTATCGTAATCTCTATATAAATTTTTTATTTCAACAAATAAAGTCCATTTCAATTGAAATGGACTTTTGTATTTATACAAAGTTATTCGATATCGTTCTCATTTGTATTTTGAGAATGTCCGAAAATGGTACCTACAAAAATGCGGAAAATCAATATACATAAATGTACAATTAGGAGACAAATAAATATTGCTAAGCACAAAATAGGTATGAATAGTATAAAAGTAAGAATTACTATAATCCAAAAAGCAATCAGCATCCCCCATGGAGCTCACTGTATAATTGTCCAAAATCAAAATCTGCATCAAAGAATGGAGCTTGTAAAATATAATCTATAAAGTTAGGGATATTAGAAATAAATGTATATGAAACGGATAGCATGAAAACTACTCCAAAACATCCACCACACTCTTAACTGTTTCTTCCCGCTTCCCTAGCAATTAAAAATCCTACAAATGGTCTAAAATAACGCACTAAATTAAGCCCTCCAAAAATATACTTTATTAATGATATAAATAACACCTCTAATCTAGTATGGAAGGCGTTTGAAATATATTTACGTACACTTTCATATCATTTTAGAACTATTGAGAAACGGCCTTATAGACATCAAGCAAACCATTACCATAAAAACTTTTATTAGTAGGGGTATCATTGCTAACTCCATTTTTATAAAGATATCTTACGGCCTTATCTGGATCTTTTTTTAAATTATTTTTATCAATAATTAATGCTAAAGCACCTGACACTTTTGGAGCGGCAAGTGAAACACCTACAGAGAGAGCATAACCACCACCAGGGGCGGTAGTTAATATTAGTTCTTTTAACATTAGCTTATTTTTTACCCACTGTTCTAAACCATATTGCTGAAATAATCTATTATCTCCTCCAGGTGCAGCAATATCTATAAAACTTTCACCATAATTTGAAAATAAGGAGAGTAATTTAGAGGGGCCAACAGATGAAACTGTTACTATATTAGGTAACTCAGCAGGAACATCTAATACTCCTCCATTATATGTTACCCCAGTATTTTCATTTTTCTTTCTAAAAAAATCATTCATTTCTTGCTTGTTAGTAACATTAAGACCGTCATTACCAGCCGCAGCAACTATAACACTTCCCTTTGACTTAGCATATTTAATGGCTTTTTTATAAGCTCTAATTTCAGATAATTCCTCACTAGATTCACCGTCTGAAGAAGATACTATACCATTGATAAGGTATTCGCCTAAACTTAAATTGATAACATCAACATTATCTTTAGCAGCTTCAACTATGGCTTTAATAACCCAAATAGCCTCACCCGCCCCATTACCAAACACTCTATACATTTTAATTCCAATACCAGGAGCAACCCCTTTCATAAAACCATTAGCTGCAACCTGTCCAGCAGTAAAAGTTCCATGTCCTCTTAGATCTATTAGGCGATTTAATTCACCTGTTTCTTGAGATTCTTGCTCTCTAAACCCACCTTTAGGCACTAAATTTTTAGATCCAGGTGAAATGTTATCTTTTAAATCAGGATGATTTATATCAATGCCTGAATCAATGATACCAACAGTTACATTTTTAGTTCCTGGATATAGTCTATAGCTATCACCATTATGGGTTACTTGTTGCATATCCCATTGATTCTCCCATATTTCATTTAAGGGTAGGGGGGGAAGAGACATTGGTTGCTACTTCTCTTGAATTAAACGATTGTAATGACTTATTATATGAATGTATATTAGGATCCGAATGAACAATATTCATTGCTTTTTCGGTAGCTTTCACTTGTATAACACCAATCTCTGGGACAATATAGACTACTTGCATATCATATTTTTGAAACTTACTAGCTAGTTTTTGGAGATTTTGATAATTCTTCAACATTATAGTGTAATATTGAGATTTATCTTCAGCATGAACTGTAGTAATAGGTATGAAAGTTCCGGAAATCAAGTTAATTAACAGAAGGAATTTAATTATTTTTTTCATAAAATCACCCCTTGATATATTATGTATAATCCTTAGTTTACTAAATCGTTAATGAAAAGAGATGTTAAGAGAATTAGTGATTTGAAAACTTTATTCACTTTGATATCAATAAAATGTATTTTAGGAATAAGTTCATTAGAGGAGAGAATTAAATAAAAGGGAATGAGTAATTAAAGATATAAAGTATTTAATTACTCATTCCTATGATTTCAAATTTAAATTATAAATCTTTTTTTGCATATACTCTCAGAGATATTATCATTGATATAAAACCAATAATAATTGAGATGAAATAAGGCATCCATGTTAGGACAGTTGGTGAGAATGGAAAAATACTTTTGAAATCAATATCACTTGATTGTAGTCCCCTTATAAGAGTAGGAGCAACAAAAGGTATTAAAAAAGCAGTTAAAAGTGATATGATTTTGGTTTTGTCATAACCAAATTTAAACTGAACAGGAAGTAGTACACCAAATAAAATACTTAGAGTTAAAAAAGTTATTCCAAGAGCGCTAGCGCTCAGGCTTTCTATACCTGATGGTGCAACAACTGAAATGATTATACGGATAATAGCTGCACAAATAAAAATTACCAAAAGAAAAAGGTACTTCGCTTTTACAAATGCGCTTCGTGTGTATGGGGTAGCACAAAGTAAAGCCGCTCCCTTGTACTGATCCTCAAATTTGGATACCGTTCCGAACAAAATATATTCCATCAAAATAACGGTTAAAAGAAAGCTAACAAGACCGCCATCGTTTAATTGTAATTGTGAAGAAAGATAAATAGGAGCTATGGCAGCAAAAACGAGTAAGATTAGAAAATATTTTTTGACTAACAAAAAGTCTTTCATCACTAGGTTAATTAACATGGATGTTCCCCCCAATATATGAAAGCATAATCTCCTCAATAGTTGGTCTTTCTATTAATACATCAGGCATGAGTCGACGTACATCATCTTTTTTATTAGTAATCCCTTCAAATCCATAGTGAGTTTGATGTAAATTTAAAAAAAGAGGTCTTGTTTGTTTATTAATTAAGCGGTTGTCGCCCTTTACCAATGCATGTGTGTCTATTAAAACATCTTTTTCATCATTTACTAAAACTTTTCCATCATCAATTAAAATAATCATATCAGCAATTTTATCTAAATCAGATGTAATATGAGTGGAAAAAAATACGCTTTTCCCCGGCTCTTTCATGAAATCAAGGAGAATATCCATTAATTCACTCCGTACTAATGGATCCAAACCACTTGTTGGTTCATCCATTATTAATAGATCTGCATGATGGGATAGGGCTAATGCAACTGCAAATTTCATTCGCATTCCTTTGGATAGAGTAGAGATTTTTTGTTCTAGATTTAAGTTAAACTTTTTAATATAATTTTGGAAAACTGTTTCATCCCATTCAGTGTAGGATGGAGCAATAACATTTTTCATTTCCTTTACTGTTAATTCATCATAAAAATAGCCCTCGTCTAGCACAATACCAATTTTGTTTTTAGACTTTCTTTCATGCTTATCCATATCTTTTCCTAGAAAATTAATTTTCCCAGAATCTTTTAAAATAAGACCCAAAATCGCTTTAATTGTAGTGGTCTTTCCAGAACCATTTGTACCGATAAATCCTGTTATACAGTCTGTATTAAGTGAAAAGGTAACATCTTTTAACGAAAAATTTCCGTAAGATTTATTTAAATTATTTACTTCTAACACAACATTCATTTTTCATTCTCCTCCTCTAAAATTAAATCTAAAATTGAATGGAGATCATCTGCATGAATACCTATACTACGAGCCATTTGACAAACTTCAGTAAGTTTAACTTCTACCATCCGGCGTTTGGACTCCATTAACAACTCTAAATTTGTAGGAGCTACATAGGTCCCTTTTCCAACCCTTGTAATAATAAAGCCTTCTGTTTCTAATTCTGCATAAACTCTTTTTGTAGTAAGTACACTTACATGTAAGTCGTTAGCAAGTGAGCGGATTGATGGTAATTGTTCACCCTCTTTTAATTCATTGTTAAATATGGATTCCTTAATTTGCTCCTTTATCTGTTGATATAAAGGCAGACTTGATACATTACTTAAGACTATTTTCATTAAACAACCTCTCTATCGATAAGTGTTATGTTATGTAATGCACACCATACACACCATACACAGTTAATATTATAAATTATAAAAAGCAGTTTAACAAGATATACTGCGATTAAATCACTTGAAAGTTAACTTAAATAACTTTTCATAAATAAAATTTTTAGTATCAGTTAATAAAGATATTTGTTATTTTAAATAAACCAAAAAGAAAGTTTTGTAAATATATGTCACAAAATATTAAAGAAACACACACAAAATGTTTAAAATTTTTTGATTGTTTTTAGAAAACATAGGGAGTTATACTTTAGTCGCACCACACAATACAGAAAAGGGGGTAGGTCAAATGGAAACACCAGTAGTACAACCAAGGGACTGGACTTGTTGGAGTTGTTTAGTATGTGCAGCATGTTCTGTGGAATTATTAAATTTAGTTACTGCGGCAACAGGGGCTAGTACTGCAAGCTAATATCCTTTCAGAAGTTTTTTGGTTAAAAGCACTAAGAGAATGAGAACTTTTGGTCAAATTAGACTTTCTAGGAGAAAAATAAATAATCAAAAAGGAGATGTTCTAAATGGAAACACCAGTAGTACAACCAAGGGATTGGACTTGTTGGAGTTGCTTAGTATGTGCAGCATGTTCTGTGGAATTATTAAATTTAGTTACTGCGGCAACAGGGGCTAGTACTGCAAGCTAATATCCTTTTAGAAGTTTTTTGGTTAAAGGTACTAAGAGAATGAGCACTTTTGGTCAAATGAATTTTCTAGAAGAAAAATAAATAACCAAAAAGGAGATGTTCTAAATGGAAACACCAGTAGTACAACCAAGGGATTGGACTTGTTGGAGTTGCTTAGTATGTGCAGCATGTTCTGTAGAGTTATTAAATCTAGTTACTGCGGCAACCGGAGCTAGTACTGCAAGTTAAAATTTTAAAATGTGAGAGTGTTTATGGTGAAATTAAATTAGGACTTATTCTAATGACAAACAGTTATGTTAAGAATAAGTCCTATAAATTTATCGAAAACGAGTATGGGATTTTTGTAATACATAAACTAAAAACAAATTTAAATTTTATAGGAGATGATTAAAGTGAATGGCTACTTATTTTGGAAAGAAAAGCTAGAAATAAGAAAATTCACATCAAATTATGAATCTATGTTGGTAGTTCATAAAAACCCAAACGAAAGCGCTCCCACACTCAAAAACGAAAATACATTTACGATAAATAAAACCGCCACTGAAATTATTGAGTTAATTGATGGTACTAAAACATATGGACAAGTTGTATCTTTCTTGTCTTTAAAATACAGTGAAGATCCAATAAGTATTGAAAAGAAACTAAATGCATTTTTGAATAATGTATCCAAAGTTTACAATATGAACATTGGTACGCAAGAAGAACCTATAAATGTACCAGTTAATTTAATTGAAGAACAGACTATATATCCAAAAGTGGCTTCAATTGAAATTACAAACAGATGTAATGTAAGATGTCGTCATTGCTATGGAGATTTTGGAGCAGTAAAGCCAAAAGTAATGAGCTTAGATCAAATAAAATCCTTATTAGATGACTTAAATAATATAGGAGTGAAATTAATTGAACTTACGGGCGGTGATATAACAGTACATCCAAATCTAAAAGAGATATTGTTATATGCACTTAACTTGGATTTTTCTCAAATAACACTGTTGACCAATGGTATAGCTCTTTCTGATAAAGTTATGGACATAATAATAAAAAATAAGTCGAAAACATTTGTGCAAATTGATATGCATAGCTTAGATGATAATTATTTGACTTGGTTCTTTAAAGTTCCTAATACACTTCATAAAATTAAAAATAACATAATGAAATTAGCCGAAAATGATGTTCGTTTGCGGATCGCCACAATAGTTACACATTTGAATGTGCACGAGGTAGAAGATATAGCTGAATGGGTACATAATTTAGGGATTGATAGTATTGGGGTATCTCCAGTAATACCAATGGGAAGAGCCTTAGGATGTAGTGATCTTTATTTAAATGAAGAGGATGTTAAAACATATGGTGAAGCATTGTTGAAAATAAATAAAAAATATCCTAAATTTGTTTCATTATATGAAGGTGCGCGCGCTGAGATTAGGAATTGTGGTGCAATAACATCACATATTGTGATTGCACCTGATGGTGAAATTAAAATGTGTACTATGCATAGTTTAGATGATTTGAAAAACAGTATAGGTAATGTTTTTAAACAGAATATTAAAGATATTTATGATGAAAAATTCAAATACATTAATGCATTTTTTAACTTACAAGCACCTCAAATGGACTCTGAGGAATGTAAAGAGTGTGAAAATAAACGTTTTTGTAGTACATGCTTCTTAAGAAGCTTTATAAAAGCACAAGAAATTGGCGAAAAATGTAAATGGTTTAAAAATCATGTCCCTGAAATAATTAAGGAGCCATTAATGGTAGGGCAAAATTAGTATGATTGGATGAGATGAATATTGTTAAGTTTCTGAGGATAAACCAATATAATTCCATGGATAATGCGTCGGGATAAGGTCTCAAGATATCTATGGAATTATATCAACCTCATTATATTGATTCGTAAATTAATATAATAAATAGACAAAGGAGGAGAAAGAGGGTGAATAAGAAGATAAATAAACAAGATGAAATTCAAATTTCTTATAAAGAGTTATTATTTTTATATCCGTATTTGAAAAATACAAAAACTTTGTTAGCTTTTGGTTTAATTGGGATGGTTATAGCTTCTTTGATTATCGCACCGATACCATATATTATTGGCTACATGATTGATAAAGTTATACTATTAAACAAAAGCTACGATCAATTATTAAAAACAACTCTTATACTCTTATTAATTTATTGTATTAACTATTTAATATCGATAGGTTATGAGTATTTATTTACTCGTGTACAACAAAATGTAGTTAATGAAATTCGATTATCTATGATAAGTAATATTATAGATGCGCCTCTTTCTTATATTAATCAGAAGGAGAAAGGTTACATTCTTAGCAGAATTGCTGAATCTGGTAATGTAAGTGCATTATTTTCTCCAAATCTATTAAGGGTTTTTTCAGGCATATTCGATTTTTTCTTTGCTTTATTTATAATGTTTAATTTAAGTGTTAAACTTACAGGTATCATAGTAATTATTATCCCAATATATTTTATAATATCCAAACATTCTTCTAAAATGATATCGAAAAGTACCACAAACGTATACGAGTCATCGGCAGTATTAAACGCAGAAATGTATGAAACCTTAAATGGAATAGAGGATATAAAATTATTAAACGGTAAAAATATACAAACCAATAAGATTAAGAGTAAATTAAATAATGTAATTAAAAGTGCGCTAAAACAAAGTTTACATTTTATTTTCTTTATGCAAAATTTAATAGTAACAAATAACTTTGTTACAGTAATAGTATTACTGGTATCAGGTATTTTAATTTTACAAAACCAGCTTACTATAGGGGTGTATACTTCATTTTCAATTTATATGGCTAAACTCCTTGCGACTACTCAAGCTTTAGGCAGCTTAGATATAACTCTAAAACCCGTGTGTATTAGTATTAAGAGAATTAAGGAGTTCTTCAATTTAGATGTTGAAAATACACTAGGTACAAATATAATGAAAGAACCAATTAATTCAATAGAATTTAAAGATGTTTGTTTTAAATATAATGAAAATAGTGATTTGATATTTGATCATTTAAACGTGCAAATTGAAAAGGGTGACAAGTTATTAATTGATGGTATAAATGGATCAGGAAAATCTACCTTTATAAAATTATTAACAGGTTTATATCAACCTGAAAGTGGAAAGATATTGATAAATAATATTGACTATAACTTAATACATAAAGAAAGTGTTAGAGATAGAATAGGTATAGTTTCACAAAATATATTTTTGTTTAAAGGAACTATATTAGATAACATATTATATGGACAAACAAATAAAACGAAAGAAGATGTAGTTAAGTTAATGAAAAGATATCATTTAACATCACATCTCAACAGATTTGAGAATGGATTAGATACTATAATTGTACAAGATGGTTCCGGTGTTTCAGGAGGTCAAGCACAATTTATAGCCTTTTTAAGGGCTATCCTCACACAAAGGGATATAATAATATTAGATGAAGCAGCATCTAATTTACATATTGATACAAGAAATCTTATGTATGAGATACTTCAAAATTACAATCTTTGTAATATATTAATTATGATTTCACATCAGCAAGATGGCTTGTATTTTCTCAATAAAACATTAGAACTTACACATGGTAATAAAAGAATTGCTGTAAATGGTAGTATGCTTTAATCATCATGCTTTCATAGAAGGGAGCATCCTAATTATGTCAAAAATGAAACTTATTAATTTTGATACATATAGAAATTCAATAGTTTTATTTGAGAACACTGGCGAGATTATATCAGTGTCAGCTCATTTTCAATTTTTTGAAGGAAGTGAAAGCTATATTCAAGGTTTTATTGATAATGAACAAGTTATTCACTTTAAATCTAATAATCCTGGTCCAACTATTTCTATATATCGATTTACGCCTAAGAATATTACCAAATTAATTATATCAAGTGAAAATAGAACACATGGAATGGTTATATTGTATACTTCAAAAATATAGCTAACATCTGAATTTTATGCAAAAATTATAAAAATCCTTGCGAATTCATTGTGTCTGAAACCATTTTGAAAAAGAAAATAACTAGCGCGCAAGTAAAAAAGTTATTAGAGTAGAATATGACCGATACAATCTCAGGATTTGAAAGTAAGAAAAACGGAGAGAAATTCGATACAAAATTAACCTATGATGTACAAAAAAACGTATTACGTTTATAACGAATAAAAAGAAATAACATCATAAAATCTTAAATTTCATATATAAAATTAATAAGAAATATGATATGATGAAAGTAACAAAATACTTCTAAAACTATCTTGCAAAAGGACACACCTACGCATACATATGCCAAAGGTGTGTCCTTTTTTATGTGTTTTTAAGATTTCAAGACTCAAAAGGGGGATATATATTGTGTACCACTAGTATAGCATCTACTAAAGTTTCTTTTGAAAAATTGAAAAGTCAGGAAGAGAATGAAACAAGCATGGCGTCAATATGCCCGAATTGTAAGAAACGTTCATTTAGAGAACTATATAATGATCATCCAAAATGGATACAGTTTTGCCTATGTTGTAATTATCGAGAAGTAAATACATTGGAAAGTCCGTTTGTTTATTAGACGCAGCTATTTACGTATTTTAAGTAGGAGAAAGAATTTTTGGTATGAAAATATGCATTAAAGCTATTTGTATAACATCATTCGTAATTCAAATGTCAGCATGTAGCGATTCGACGCAAACAAAAAATGATTCAAGACCTGCCCAAGCAGTACAAAACGGGATACAACAGCACATGGAAGGGAAAGGTATTGTTGATATTCCAGAAGCTTATAAGGGAAAAATAAAAGGCTTAGAGACTGTTAAAGGAAAGATATTACATATAAAGGACGGAGATACGATAGACGTGAACGTAAAGGGGCAAAAACAGACGGTAAGGTTACTGTTATTAGATACCCCTGAGTCTGTATCTCAAAAAATCCCACCACAAAAGATGGGAAAAGAAGCCTCTTCCTTTTTAAAGAAACAGCTAAAAGGAAAAAATGTAACAATAGTCTATGATTGTGGACCCAAAGAGGACAAGTATGGCAGGGAATTAGCATATGTATTTTGTGAAGGGATACATATAAACGAGTTAATGATCAAATCAGGATATGGTATTGTAGCTTACATTTCAAAACCTAACACTACTTTGCTACCACAAATGCTAGAAAGCGAAAAAGAAGCAAAAGCATCAAAGACTGGCGTTTGGAACATAAAAGGGTATGTGGATGAAGAGAAACATCATTATAACCGTAATGATGCGGCTTAGCATCCTAATCCATTGCAATAAAAATATTTGTGCAAATGGAGGTTTTTGAATGAATGAAAACAAAAGAAATATGCTCTTATCCTTTATTATTTCAATTTTATTTATTTTCGCGAGTCTATTGCCATTTAGTAATAATGAATATGTGTATGTTATCTCCAAAATTGGTGCTGCAGCTGGTGTAATAAATATTGTGATGATGAGCGTTTTCTTGTATTTTCAAAGCAAAAAAACGGGACATTTATTAAATTAGTGAATTAAAACTTAGTAGTTTTCCTTACTTATATATTTTTAAGCTTGATAAGGAAAAACGTAAAGGAGTGTGAAAGGTGAGTCAAGTATCTGGATTTTTGAAGTTTGTTTTAGCGAAAGAAAGACGGTATGTATATTTAGTTGTAGCAGAAAAGAAAAACAAAAAAGTACATACACACATGGTATATGGATTTGGTCCGCTTGAAAAAGCACTAGAAACCATGTGCGAAATGCGTGATGATTTTGAAAATATTTTTCCTCTAGAATTAAAAGAGAGGGGATACGACTGGGAAGATATTAATGATTGGATACTTTCTATTGAAACAGGGTACTCGAAACACGGAAATAAACTAGTCATATATTAGCAAATTTTTTGCATTAAAAAACAGGTGAGGCGAAAATAAGATGTCGATCATTCAAAAGTATCACATTGCAATTGCTTGGACGATAGCTACTAGTGCAATGCTCATAAGTTTGATTTTTAGTGAGTGGATGAAGCTGCCTCCATGTGATTTGTGCTGGTATCAAAGGATGGCCATGTATCCATTAGTGTTAATATTGGGAATAGGAATGTATAGAAAAGATCCTAATGTAAGTGTATATGCATTTCCATTTGCATGTATTGGATTAATAATAGCTGTCTATCAAATTACGATTCAGGCTTTTCCAACAAGTGAACTGAAGATATGTTCAGTAAGTGTTTCTTGTACAGAAGATCATTTGAATTTGTTTGGTTTCATCTCGATTCCTATGCTATCTTTTGTTGGGTTTGTATCCATCATAATACTTCTATATATTAAATCTGATAGGGAGACAAAAGAACAAACAACATAGTGGTTATGAACAATGTATTCAAGCAAACAAAACATATTTAAAAATAGATAATTAAAATAAAAAATAATTATAAATGGAGAAATTAAAATGACAACAATGCAAGTAAGTAATGAAATGTACAAAATCCCAGAGGCGGATGTAGAACTATTAAAGATTATGGCCCATCCAGTTAGGTTACAAATTGTGAAGGAGCTAGAACATCGCAGAGTTTGTAATGTAACAGAGTTAACAGATTTATTAAAAGTACCGCAATCAACCGTATCTCAGCATTTATCTAAGATGCGTGGCAAGATTCTACGCTCGGAAAGAAAAGGGTTAGAGATGTACTATCATATTGCAAATTCCAAAGCATGCCAGATTGTTAGTGTAATAGGTTTATAATTAGCTCAAACTAAATAGCAGATTATAAGATTAAAGATAAAATAAGGGCAGCCTGATATAGCTGCCCTTATTTTATTTGTGATTTTGCATATATTTTTGCACATTTAGTATAACAAACATTATTCTTTCCTATCAAACTTCAACCTTATTTTTTCTCAATATGCTTTGTTTACTTTTATATTATAATCAACTTAGTTCTTTTTATTTATGCATATTTCCTGGGGTGAATCCTTTTACTAAGGATTCCTTTTTTATTTTTAACTAATTCATGGAGTCCCGCCACACATCTATCAACTTAAAAATCCAGAATTACCCCAAAACGAAAAAATGGACTTTTTGTTACAAGTTAACACAAAATTTCGTTCTGGAAGTACTATAAAACTTTAGCTGGATAGTGATGGGATCCTGACAGAAAACTAAGCCGAGTTGTCCTCATGCTAAGCTAAGGACGGCTCGGCTTTAATTTCTGGATTTAAAATTATATATTGCTTTATGTAGTCTGGTCACACCTTCTTTAATTTCTTCATTTTTTAGATGCCCATAACCTAAAATAATTCGATTATGATGTTTTCCTTTTTCTATAGTTTGATCTTCTACAGGATATACTTTAACTCCAAACCGTTCGATCCATTCGAGTAATTCTTTTGAAAAATGGGATTCATTTAATTCAACAATTAGGTGTAAGCCTGTTGAATAACCGAAAATATTAACCCTATTCGAAAATGTTGTTTTTAAGCAATGAATATTGAAGAAATGGGTTTGTTCTCCATGAAGTCGACTGTTTCGTTTGATTTATCACATATTGGATTATCTGTGGATCCAGAAACAGCTTATACTCATTTACTAGAGTTAGCCAAGAAGGCAAATCTGTACGGCGTTACACTTATGATAAGTATGGAAGAAACGTCAAAAACTGACGATATTCTTGATATCTATAAAAAAACAACTACGTAATATCCTAATGTAGGGATCACTATACAGGCACATTTATATAGGTCCAACAATGATGTTCAGGAATTAGTTCATTATCCTGGGAAAATACGAGTTGTCAAAGGGGCTTATCAAGAAACAGCTGATGTTGCTATGTCTAGATCAAAGGAATTAAATAATCGTTATCTTAAACTTGTAGAACAAATAATAGAATCTAAACACCCAGTATCCATAGCCACACATGATGAAATACTTATTCAAGAAATGGAAACCGTCAATACCTTAATCAACCCAACGTAGAAATGGAAATGCTCTACGGAATCCGTCCAGACTTGTTAATGGATTTAAAAAGTAAGGGGTACAACTGTAAAGTATATTTAACTTACGGAAAAGAGTGGTACTTGTATTTATGTCATCGAATAGCTGAATATCCGGAAAAACTATATCGTGCAGTAACGGATATGATCAATCCATCTTTAACAGACAGAAGTAGATTATATTGAACGAACATTAAATTCCAAATTGTATTGGTCGTGAAATACAGAAGAAATGTATTTGATGATGATATGTCAGACTATGCAAAAGATATGTTTGTTCGACTATCTGAAAACTATAACATCACATTAGTTGAATGGAATCATGATATAGATCATGTTCATATTTTGTTCAAGGCACACCCTAATACAGAAATGACAAAATTCATCAATGCTTATAAAAGTGCAAGCTCTCGACTCATCAAGAGAGACTTTCCACAAGTTAGAAAGAAACTATGGAAAGAGATGTTTTGGTCAAGAAGTTTTTGCTTACTAACTACTGGTGGTTCATCAAAAGACGTAGTAAAAAAATATATTGAAAATCAAGGTGAAAAGTGAGGTGAAATGATATGACAAAGCATAATAAAGCGTATAAATTCCGTTTGTATCCAACAGAAGAACAAGCACATCTTATGCGTAAAACCTTCGGTTGTGTACGTTTCGTGTATAATAGAATGTTAGCTGAACGAAAAGAAGTGTACGAAAAATACAAAGATGATAAGGAACAACTCAAGAAACAAAAGCTTCCCACTCCTGCGAAATACAAAGCAGAATTTGAGTGGTTAAAAGAAGTTGATTCATTAGCATTGGCAAATGCTCAACTACACTTGCAAACTGCCTATAAGAATTTCTTTCGTGGTCAAAATGACTTCCCAACATTCAAAAGCAAAAAAGACAGAAAGTCTTATACAACGAATGTAGTGAACGGAAATATTATGTTGCTTAACGGTCATATCAAATTGCCAAAACTGAAAATGGTACGTATCAAACAGCATAGAGAAATACCACAAGACCATATAATCAAGTCATGTACGATTTCTATGACACCTACTGGTAAATACTATGTGTCCATTTTGACTGAATACGAAAAAGAGATCGTACAAAAAGAAGTAGAAACAGTTGTTGGATTAGACTTTGCGATGGATCAATTATACGTCAGTTCTGAGGATGAGAGAGCCAATTATCCTAAGTTCTATCGTGAAATGTTAGACCGATTAGCAAAGGCGCAACGAGTATTATCAAGACGTACAAAAGGTTCAGGGCGTTGGGATAAACAACGTATCCGTGTAGCTAAGCTGCATGAAAAAGTAGCAAACCAACGTAAGAACTTCCTTCATCATAAGTCTAAAGAGTTAGCTACTCATTTTGATGTTGTAGCTATTGAAGATCTAAATATGAAGGGAATATCGCAAGCACTTCATTTTGGAAAAAGCGTCGCTGATAATGCTTGGGGTATGTTCACTTCTTTCTTAGCTTATAAACTAAATGAGCAAGGCAAACAGCTTGTGAAAATAGACAAATGGTTTCCTTCCACAAAAACATGTAGCAGTTGTGGAAATGTGAAAAATATGTCATTGTCTGAGCGAGTCTATTCTTGTATATGCGGTGTAAATCTCGATAGAGATTATAACGCAGCTATCAATATCAAAAATGAAGCAATACGCCTATTGGCGTTAGCATAGATAGCAATAAAATAACCCTTGGAACAAGGGAGTTAGCTCGGCTGTCTTAGGACGAATTCGTTAGCTATCAAAAGTAACGACTAACCGAGAAGCCCCCACTTCAAACAGTCCATTAGGACGTTAAGTGGCGGGTAGTTCACACTGGTATTCATAAAGAAACTGTTGAAATAGCCTGTTTGTATATGAATTGTTGCTTTCCGTGACTGGAAACTAGCACTGAAAATTTATCAACTGCGATAATGATTCCTGGCACTCTTACGCCGTTTATTAAAAATATCGTTACTAATCTTTTTTCCTCTATTAATTTCTTATAAAAATTTTCTTGTGTATGCATTAATAGTTTCTTCCTCTCTTTAAATGTTCTAATCTTTTTAGATCCTTCTTATGGATGCAAAAAGAACGGTATAATTATAATGTTTTCGATATATTAAAATTTTTACATTTTAATATTTTGTTATTCTTACACAGAGATCCCAATAAAAATAAAAGCCCTCACAATGAAGTGAAGACCTTTGTTTATTTATCATCCACCAGTATGGCCGTGAGCATATTGTACGATTTTATCCTCGCTAAGAGCTTTTTGTGTATCAGTTACATTATTAGCGTTAAACATAAACGTGAATACGGCTGTTAATCCAATTAAGCTAAACATTACTTTTTTCATTTTAAAGCCTCCTTTTCAAAGTTTTGTTCTTCTGCTTGATGGCTAAGATAAAAATAATCGCTTGCTTTTGAACGGTTATTTTCTTGATGGAATAAAACCGCTAACTTTTTAGCGTATTCTTGTACATATTCATGTAGGTCTTCTCTATTAAAATAAGAAATTCCTGTTTTAATTGTCTTCTCTAATTCGTCAGCAGCGACCTTTTGATTTAATTTTTCTAAAATTAAAAAGTGATGTTCGTATTCCTCATTCTTTAGCTCTTTACAAATCTCTAAGCCTTTCGCTATAAGATTAGAAGTTTCTTTGGACTCACCGATTTTCATATGCTCCCTAGTTTTAATAAAGATTGCTTTATAATCTTTAGGGAGTTCTTGTATTACTTCAGAGAGGTATCGTATTGCTAGTTCAGATAAATTTTGACCTGAATACATTAAACCTAAGTTATGGCGTACAAACGTGATATTCTTTTCTTCACCAGATTTTTTGAATGTATTAATAGCTGTAATGAAATGTTCTTCAGCTTCCTCAAATTGTTTTAAATGAGTACAAGCTAATCCAATTAAATTATCACATAATCCAATATTAGTTTCATATCCTGCATGCTTTTTAAAGATATCCTTTGCCTTGGTAGCTTCTTTGATTGCAGCAAGCGGTTTATAAATATGATAATGAAAAGTTGATAATTTAAAATGGAATTCAGCATGTTCAATTTCATCGGGAATGTGTTTTAAGAGTAATTCAGCTTGATTATAATGTTCTTTTGCACATGTAAAATCACCTGTAATATTTGAATGAATAGCTTTAAAGAAGTGGTAGTAGTATTGTAAAAACTGATCTGCAGGTACACCCAATGAATCTACTTTATCAAAACTATCTTTTCCAATACTTAAACTATCAAGCATATATTGATGACGAAAGTCTAAAAGAGCATAGTATAAAATTAGGTTTTGATCTTCTTCAATGTTATGTATTTTTTGATCAATCTCAAGTTTTAAATTATGTGCCTTTCCTACATGTCTGGCACGTATCTCTATATACCAGTCATTTAACATTTTGGTAACTTGCTCGTTCCCCTTTACTGAAACAATCATTATATATTCCCCCCATCCTATAGAAGTATGATAATGTTATATATTACCATTGTAGCAAAACACTCTTTGTATTTAACTATTTTACATTTATTTTTCAATAAAATTCAGAAAAATAAGATAGTTAAAAACGGCCCACTTATATTTTAAAAGAAGATATCTATTATTATATATCTGAGAATAGTACAATTGAGGTAATTGACCATGAGTATCTAAATGTAGAAATGTTAGAAGAAGTCCATTAGGGAAAAGATCATAATTTGTTTGCGGTAAAAGGGGATGAAAAAGACATGCTGCAGTAGTTAGAGATGGACGGATTTAATTTTGAAGATGTTGATTGGGGAGAGCTTAATCTATTGGATAACGAAATTATGAGTAGTACGGATGCAATAGAAGAGTGGGGAATTGAATCATCGACATTATGTAAAAGAATAAATGATTTCCGAAAGGCTCAATCCGTAAAATTGGCACGACATAAGCTGTGATTCAATTTGGAATGCGCTGTGTATCGGTTCGAATAAGAAATATGTAAAAATAAAGTAGGGAAGGTGGTGTTCTATGAAGAATCACACAAGGGATTCTAAGGGGCAATTACTACAAACTAATAAGAAATTGGTCTCACCTAAAGCAAAAACAGCGTGAAACCATATCAAATTGGCTGAGAGAGGCTTATATAGAGAAGATTAAGGTTCATAATCGTAGATTGAAACCGAGAGAACATGAGGATGTTTTAGAAAGTGTAATGAGTAAGACCTATGATCGTGAAATTTGGATTCCAGATTACGAATTTGAAAAGTATTACAAAGGGAAAATAAATAAGTGGTATAACAAACACATTGCATTGGAAGAAAAAAATGATAAGGAGGAAAAGATATGAAACATAGTATTGGAAATGTCAGTACTTCATATATAATTCGTCTAATTTTAAATGATTTAGACACATTTATCACAGGAGGAAAAAGGCAGTTTAATTTCTGCTCAGAATCCGGACTATCCTCTGTGGAGGAGCTACTTGCGGATTGGTTGGAGTGGTTTAATGATTACCCGCAAGGTATATCGCCAGATGAATTAAAAGGAATTGAAAGGAAGATAGGTGAATTGATGGGGAGTATGTTTATATGGTCTCATCATATTGAAGAAAGAGAAGGATTTATAAAGCAATTTAGCGATTATTTCGGAGAATATATAGGTTTCTTTAAATTAGTTAGGGATGTATATCTTGAAGAGTTAAAAGATGAGTTGTCATATTGAAATCTTATATTCCTAATATTATTATAAAATGAAATTAAAACTAATATTCTTTAAATGATGAAAAAGTTAAAGGAGAAAAGAAAGTGAAATTAGAGATTGAAAAGTTTATTAGTGAAATAGAATTTCCGGAAGCTGCTATGAGTCTTATTGAAGAGGGGATATTATGTTATAAAGCAGGAGCTTATAGGTCAGCGTATATCATGTCATATTTATTTTTCTTAAGTGTAGTGAAGCACAGAGAATTAGAAAGTTCATATGCTCTTATTGGGTATGGTAGAGAACGGAAGAAGAAAACAGATGAAATTTCAAACGATGAATTCTGGGAAAGAAAAGTATTCGACTTAATTACTACAGGAAATTCACATAGTGGTTATTTTGAAGTTAGCGAATCGATAATTAATCAAATAGAATATTGGAGGACTTTTAGAAACGATTGTGTACATACTAAAGGTAATCAGTTTGTAGCAGCGCATGTTGAATCATTTTGGTTATTTATACAATCAACTCTCCCTGAGTTAGTAAATAACTATAGGAAGAATGTCTTATCTAGAGAGCTCGAGGAATTCTTCGAAAATTAGTGATTTTATAATCCTAATGTGGATTTAAAATAAAGTCGTACCGTTTTATCCCTTTAGATAGGATTGTCTAAAAGAACTAGAACATCTAAAATTGATAAGTGGCTAAAAGAAGGGCGAGGAACAGGGCGCAGAGTATTTTTTAACGTAATTTGTACGTTTTATTGTAATTTCATTCCAGATCTTTAATTTGGATGGTGTTATAAGTGGATTTGTTTATTATTGGGAATGGATTTGTTTTAGGACATGGTTTACATACGAGGTATTGGAATTTTCGTTGCTATTTAGAAGAACATCAAGGAGACTTCTTGAGGGATTTCGAAGAGAAATATTATTTGTGGGGAAAAGGGTTACAAACTTATTTATGGAATGATTTAGAATGTAATATGATATGGGACTTTCACATGCTGGTTTAGAAACTGCTTTTCATGACATGACTAGCGGATACTTTTCCTCTAGTACACCACTAAAATCATTGACAATAAAACAAACTATGCGTGGTGAGACGGAAAATACATTCGTACATGTCCAACTTTTCAAAAATGCTGCACATACGGAACTTGCCGGACAATTAATTTCGGCAGACCTCACTGTACACGCTAGATAATTTTTATGAAAACGCCCATCAACAGGTTGGTTGTACCTCATATCGATGGCAAAAAACTTAAATAGTAGCATCTATATCATTTCAAAAAAGACACTCGAAGCAGTGTCTTTTTTGAATCCACTTACATGTAACGCAAATATTTATATCGACTATGTGGGGATACTCCTAAATAGAAACTCATTAATGCTAATTTATCTGTTTATAAAAAAAGTGGATGCTTTTATACCGCAAGTTGAGAGGTGTGTGTCGCTGGATAATTCGCATAAAAAAGACTAATTTTGCGATTAGCTCCAATATTGGAAAATGATAAAATAAAATACAAGAAAACCATCGTGATTTTCTCTACGATGGTTTTCTAAATGTATAAAAGCCCTAGTTAATTAGTAATGAAGAAGATATTGTAACATACGTTTCGTATTACGTAAAATATGAAAGTTTTATTAATAAAAATTGATGAGTTTATACTATTCAAATTGCCTTCTTTCTAAATGTTCAATCGCCTCACGTTTCTTCTCATTATTGATGTTCGTATAGATACTAGTAACTTCTACAGAAGTGTGGCCTAGTTGATCTCGCAGCAATACAAGATCCTTGTTTTCTTTATAATGGTTTGTTGCATATGTGTGTCGAAGTTTATGTGGACTGCGTTTCTCATCAAATGCACTTGAATATTTATCACATAACTTCTGTATAGCTCTAACAGTTAACTGCGTATATTTCCCCTTATAATTTGTTACGAAAAGTAAGTCTTCATCTTGAGGGCAGTTATATTTACTAGGACGCACCTTAATGTATTCCTGAATATCATCTAAGCATGAGCGGGTGGCTAATATGGAAGATCTTTTATTACCTTTACGAGTCACTTTAACTTTTCCCTGACGGAAGTTTATACTAGAGATAGTATGACTAGCTACCTCAGAAACTCGAAGTCCAGTACCTAAAATAAGGCTTATAATAGCTATGTCTCTTTCTTTATCACGCTGGAAAAAACTACATTTTTTTGGTGATATATCTTTCAACATTTCACCATAACATTTGCTAGAAATTGAAGAAAAGCTACATCATCTTTTTCATTAAACATCATGTTTGTAACAGCATCTGCTCTTGCTGCTGCATCTACTTTCTCCTTATGCAGTTCAATTTTCTCCATTACATTACGTGAGATGTAATTTTCCCCTTGCTCATTCTCTGTATTTTGAGCTAAGTACTTGAATAGGGATTTTAAAGCAGAGAAAGTTCTGTTCATAGCTCTTGTCTCAATACCTTCTCCCTGGAGATATCTTTGAAAAGTTCTAGCTTCATTTAATGGTAGATTTTCTAGTGTTGTAATTGGTACATCACATATATTAGTGACCACCTTACCGTTTTCAACGGCTAATCAATTACTTATAAGCCATTTTAGAAACTTTTCAATTTCAGTAATGTAAGCATACAATGTAGCGGGGGAGAGGGCTGTTTTCATTTCTGCATACTCTATGATATACCAGGGCATTTTCCATTTATGTTTATCTATTAGTATTTTAAACTTTTCCTTTTCTTTATTACTCATGTTGTGCACCTCAAATCGAATAAAGTAAACTAGCATTCAAAATAACTACTAGAATATAGGAGCTAGAATTATATTTTAATAAATATACAGATTGCATATTGATACCTTACTGTTTTGTATAAAAGAAGAGAGGTACCAATATATGATTGATACCTCTACTATACTCAAGCTACGTTCTCTTGCAGCATTAATAGGACGAGTGCTACTATTGATCGGGGTTAACTATTTGAACCATCCACAGTTATTAAACAAAAGTTTTAGAATCTATACAGTAGTTTGATTTTACTTTTGAAATAAATAAACAAAGTCCCGAAATAACAATTTCGAAGACTCAAAAATATAAAATTCGCTTCAATATAGATCAACATTATGGAGGACCTACAATAATCATTATATTACTTGCTTATACCTCTTTTTGTAAATTAACATGACCAACTTTTGAATGTTTTTTGATTTATATGAGAAATGTAAACATTTAAATGGTATCCATTCCATATTGTTTATTTTTTAAATTCTTATGCCATTTTCATTTGTTGGATGGCCATTTGGATGAATACACTGATATTTCTCTTCCATCATATGTTATAGCTGAAATATTTAAATGGTAGTCGGATTCAATTCTAAGTGGATATCCTTCATTATATTCTGTCATGTTGACTTTAACACTTCCATCTTCATTAACTAGGTAACTGTCCTTAATCCTATTAAATGATCTATCACTATTAGTATTCCAGAAATCAATTCTATATTGTTTTACATAATTCTCTAATGGTTTAATATTTTTAAACGTAACAGAATTGAACCATTCCCCATCCCAGGATATAGACTCACTAAAATCTTTATATTTTTCTTTAATTTCTTCATCTGTTAAATTTTTTGGGTTCATAGCTGAAATCTTTGTAATTGAAACATCATCCCAATATATTTTTGCACTATCATTTATTGTTACATTTCTTACATCTATTCTATCTATTGGATTTCTTTCAGGATTCTGCACTAAAATATCTACTCTTTGATAGCCCTTGTTGTTTAGTTTTACTTTTTTACTCGTTATCGTAGAATTCTCACCTCTTACTTCTATTATACCCTCTGTATCATAAATAGCTTTCAAATACATGCTAAGATAGTAATTGGAAAAAGTCATTTTATCTAAAGATGAAAATCTATCCAATAGTGTAGAGTCACATTCCTCCACCAACTGGTCTTATACGAATACAGAAGGAGCTTCTATCGAAGCTGGGGCTAGTCTATTGGGTCCCACTTTTGGAGTGAGTGCTAATTATCAACACTCTGAAACAGTTGCAAAAGAATGGGGAACATCTACAGGAAATACCTCGCAATTCAATACAGCTTCAGCAGGTTATGTGAATGCGGATGTTCGATACAATAATGTGGGAACATGTGCGATTTATGAGGTGAAACCTACAACAGGTTTTGTGTTAGATAACGATACTGTAGCAATAATTACCGCAAAATCGAATTCGACAGCTTTAAGTATATCTCCAGGAGAAAGTTATCCGAAAAAAGGACAAAATGGAATTGCCATTAATACAATGGATGATTTTAATTCCCATCCGATTACATTAAATAAACAACAGTTGGATCAACTATTAAATAATAAACCTCCTATGTTAGAAACAAATCAGGCAGATGGTGTTTATAAAATAAAGGATACAAGCGGTAACATTGTGACTGGTGGAGATTGGAACGGTGTTATCCAACAAATTCAAGCAAAAACAGCCTCTATTATCGTTGATACGGGAGAAAGTGTTTCAGAAAAACGTATTGCAGCAAAAGATTTGATAATCCCGAGGATAAAACACCTTCTTTGTCTTTAAAAGAGGCACTTAAACTTGGATATCCGGAAGAAATTAAAGAAAAAGATGGATTGTTGCACTATAAGGACAAGCCAATTTACGAATCTAGTGTTATGAATTATCTAGATGAGAATACAGCCAAGGAAGTTGAAAAACAATTAACTGATACAACTGGAATATATAGAGATGTCAATCATTTATATGATGTGAAATTAACACCTAAGATGAATTTTACGATTAAATTAGCTTCCTTATATGATGGAGGTGAAAAAAATGATGTGAAGAATGGTCCTATAGGACATTGGTATTATACCTATAATGTAGGGGGAAGAAATACTGGAAAACACCAATATAGATCTGCTCATCCCAGTGCAAATGTAGTTTTATCTTCTGAAGCCAAAAGTAAGTTGGATAAAAATACAATTTACTACCTTAGCATGTATTTGAAAGCTGATTCTGATACAGAGCCTACAATAGAAGTAAATGGTGAGAATTCTACGATAACGAGTAAAAAGGTAAAACTAAACAACAAGGGCTATCAAAGAGTAGATATTTTAGTGCAGAATTCTGAAAGAAATCCAATAAAGCAAATACATGCAAGAGGAAATAATACAACAAATGTATACTGGGATGATGTTTCAATTACAAAGATTTTAGCTATGAACCCAAAAAATTTAACAGATGAAGAAATTAAAGAAAAATATAAAAATTTTAGTGAGTCTATATCCTGGGATGGGGAATGGTTCAATTCTGTTACGTTTAAAAATATTAAACCATTAGAGAATTATGTAAAACAATATAGAGTTGTTTGCGAGAGGGGTATTCTTGATTCATTTAATATTGTTAAGGACAGTGACCCAGTTAATGAAGATGGAAGTGTTACAGTTGATATGATGAAATATACTGATGGATTTCGACCTATATGAGCAACCAACTGCCAGTTAAATATTTCAGCTATAACATATGATGGAAGAGAAATACCAGTGTATTCATCCAAATGGCCATTCAACAAATGAAAATGGCATAAGAATTTAAAAAATAAATAATATGGAATGGATACCATTTAAATGCTTACATTTCTTATATAAATCAAAAAACATTCACAAGTTGTCCATGTTAATTTACAAAAAGAGGTGTGAGCAAGTAATATAATGATCAATGTGGTACATGAATCGTGATCAAGTACAATAAACAATAACTACATTTCAGGTGTTTTGGTATATTTTTATAATGCCAAAACACCTTTTTGTGAAAATGGATTTTTTTAAGGTCACTTTTAAACATCCGTTAAAGGAAGCATGAATTAGTAATGAATTTGCAATTTCGATAAAAGTTTGTAATATTTCATTTTATGGACATACTTCATCTAGATCACTTTGTAATAGAATATTTCCTTTTATATACAATTAAACCACATTTATCCTTCGTGAAATGTTTATATATTAAATAATATAAAAAAATATAGGGTGTTATAATTAATTCGAAAACGTTTACAAAAAGAATGATGGAGGGATAATTATGAAATACAAGTTTTCAAAAGTCGTTAAGTGTACTTTACCAGCTTTAATGATTACTACATTCGTTACTCCAAGTATGGCAGTTTTTGCCGCAGAAACCAAGTCGCCAAATCTAAATGCATCTCAACAAGCAATAACTCCATATGCTGAATCTTATATTGATACGGTTCAAGATAGAATGAAACAAAGAGATAGGGAATCAAAACTAACTGGTAAGCCAATAAATATGCAAGAACAAATAATAGATGGATGGTTTTTAGCTAGATTCTGGATATTTAAAGATCAAAATAACAATCATCAAACAAATAGATTTATATCCTGGTTTAAAGATAATCTTGCTAGTTCGAAGGGGTATGACAGTATAGCAGAACAAATGGGCTTAAAAATAGAAGCATTAAATGATATGGATGTAACAAATATTGATTATACATCTAAAACAGGTGATACCATATATAATGGAATTTCTGAACTAACAAATTATACAGGAACAACCCAAAAAATGAAAACCGATAGTTTTCAAAGAGATTATACAAAATCTGAATCCACTTCAGTAACAAATGGGTTACAATTAGGATTTAAAGTTGCTGCTAAGGGAGTAGTTGCATTAGCAGGTGCAGATTTTGAAACAAGTGTTACCTATAATTTATCATCTACTACAACTGAAACAAATACAATATCGGATAAGTTTACTGTTCCATCTCAAGAAGTTACATTATCCCCAGGTCATAAAGCAGTAGTGAAACATGATTTGAGAAAAATGGTGTATTTTGGGACTCAAGATTTAAAGGGTGATTTAAAAGTAAGTTTTAATGATAAAGAGATTGTACAAAAATTTATTTATCCAAATTATAGATCAATTGATTTATCTGATATTCGTAAAACAATGATTGAAATTGATAAATGGAATCATGTAAATACCATTGACTTTTATCAATTAGTTGGAGTTAAAAATCATATAAAAAATGGTGATACTTTATATATAGATACCCCGGCCGAATTTACATTTAATGGAGCTAATCCATATTATAGAGCAACATTTACAGAATACGACGAGAACGGAAATCCTGTTCAAACAAAGATTTTAAGTGGAAATTAATAAAATAAAATCTTTACCTTGCAATTTCATTTAGAAAACTTTGCAACAGAGCCTACTTTTAATAATGGGCAAATGGAACAATGAAAAATAGGAGAAAGATTTAGGAGTCAATTTTATATGCAAGTGTATTCTATATAGAAATGATAGGTTTACTTGGTGCCATAATACTTGGGATATTCCGGAAGAGAAATTAAAGAATTAATGGAAAAAATGAAAAACCTTGCAGATAAATGAAGTGAACCCTGAAAACGGGACACCTATCAAAACACCTAAACCACTTGTTCCCTAAATTCTTTAGGGGATAGGTGGTTTAATTTTTCTTGAATTCGCACACAATTGTAGTAATGAATGTATTCTAGCACAATCTTTCGCACAGTTGTGTTGGATACTTTTGTTATCTCTTGTGAATAGAAAGCTTCACTTTTTAAATGACTAAAGAAGCTTTCCATGACGGCATTATCATGGCAATTTCCTCTCCGGGACATGCTGGTGATAATGCCGTTTTCTTTGGCATATGCTTGAAATTCCTTCGCTGTATAAATACTTCCTTGATCTGAGTGAAGAAGGACATCTTTTACTTTTCGCCCTCTCATTGCTTGTTTTAATGTCTTCATTGCTAATGGCAGTGCTTGGGACTCGCTGATGACATAACTAATAATTTCACGATTAAAGGCATCCATAATCGTTGATAAATACAAGGTACGCTCTCCAAATAATAGATACGTCACATCCGTAAACCACCTTTCATTTGGTGCGGATGCATCGAATTGGCGTTCCAATCGATGAGGCGCTATTACTGGCTCCGCACCATTCATGTATTTCTTTTTCTTCCGACGAACTTTGGAGAGAATATGATTTTGTCTCATGATTCGTAATACTTTTTTATGATTCACACACATCCCCATCTTTCGAAGAGTGGCTGTCACTCTTCGATATCCATATCGCAATTTATGCCTAAGACAGATCTTCTTTATTCTTTCTTCTACCTCATCTCTAGGGTGTTCCGTTATCTGTAACCAACGATAAAATGTAGAACGCGGTAATTCTAATACTTTACACAGTTCTTGGGCGGTTACCCTTGTTTTTAATTCATTCCATAGATTAATAACGGTATGTGGTTTCAGCTCCTTTTGATTTCAAGATATTTTCCCTATACAAGTAATTTTGTTTTTAACTGTTTATTTTCTAACCGTAGCTGTTCCAATTCATCTAACTCTTTTGGCCCTTTTCCATAAGAATGTTGTTTTCCTACAGGTTGTTGAAAACGGTACGTTTGGCCGGTACGATACCACTTCATTCATGTCTTAATTTGGGAAACATTTTTAATTCCAAACTTCTCCATAATGGTCCGATTGGAATATCCATCCTTTTTCATTTCAATCACTTTCCACTTTATTTCTTCTGGGTAATGAACTCTTGTCTTCAAACCAAAAACACCTCCATTGAATTTGCATACTTAGTATGCGAATTCAAGAGGTGTTTTTTCATGTACCACTATTCGGGTTCACTTCAATATTATGGGTGTTATCTATGAGTATAGTGGATATAGAAATCAAAAGAAAGCTGCATAAGTGAAAAAATGAAACCCGTTAGGGTTTATTTTGTATGCTCAATTTTAAGAGGAGTATACTGTTTAAAAGTTTTTTCATTTCAATTAATGAAAAACCGTGGAGTTTCTATCCTTAAGTTGATGGGCATAGGGTACAGCCGAGATACATGTATCTCGACTGTACTCTAAGAAAAAGAGGATAGTTTTAAAGCGAGTTGCGTACCTGAATGAGTCGTTTTGCCTCTTTCACCGCATCAAATAACAAGCGTTTTTCATTTGGATACAAATCATCCGATAGGCATTCCACTAAGTTTGCCGCCTGATTCACTTCATAATCCGTTACGCCTGGTCGTAAGCCATCTTTTGTATTCGTAAACAAGGCATTCACTGCTTTCTTTGCCGCCTCTAAATCTTGTTCCGCTTCATATGTCGCATCTACTGGGATGACTTCGATTCGGTCTACATAAACTTCTCCACTTGAGAGAAAATTATACACATCTATCCCTATTTCACCTGAAGTATTTTCAAATCTGAAAGGCGTAGTAAAGCTTGCAAATTTAAATGTTTCATATGTTAAAGATGCTCCTTGCTTCATAGTTTTACTAAAGAAATAGTCATTAACCGTCTTACCCGCATGAGTTACACGGAAATTTATATCACTAGAAGAAGCATAACGAATTCTTACACGATATCTTTGTGTCAATGGTCCGGTTAAGTTAATTCGAAAAGTTCCTATTCTGCCAGTGCTTGTTCTTTTTAATATATTTCCTCCTGTAAATCCAGGACCCTGTATTACGGAAGTACCTGAAGGTAAAGTGTATGTTTTTACTATTGGAAGTTGCGTGATTTTATCCGGATAAATTGTATTGGTGAAATCCGCACTCCGATGTGTCCAAACAAAGACAGGTAGAGTTCCATTTGTATAAAAAGTATTAATAATTTTCTGGAAAAAGAGAGAGGTGACATAAGATAGTCTGTGACTATAACCTTCATTTACCGGTACCGTTCCGTCTACAGGTATTTCCTCACTTGATTCATAAACTTGTGTACAACCTTCTCCAGTTGTATGTGTTTTAGAATAAAGATAAGATGATGTATAATATGGGCTATCCCATTGCACCATATGGAGCCAAGATTCTGGCACACCATAAGTCTCTTGATAGTAATTCGCTAAGCTTGCGGCAGTTGAATTAATTTCAAAAATATCTCTAGTGTCTAATTCAATCCTAGTTTTTTCTGAAGTAAGATATCCATAATTATTTTCCCTTACTGTTGTATCACCTATAAAATTATATCGTAGAGAATGACCTGACCAATAGTTTAGGTAATCTTTAGTATTACCTAAAATTGTCCCCCTAACTGTATTAATTTCTAAACTTCTGAGTACATTAAATAAATGAGGCGGACGAATTACAGCATTTTCAATCTCCGAAAAGGAAATACCAGTATACTTTGACCAAGGTCTACAAAAACCCGCTGCCCCAGAAAGATTAAAGGCGATCGGATCCGTATATACTTCTCGTGTAAGTTGAGCCTTTGTTTCAAGTGGATACGTGTGTGTATTGTAGTTTGGAAATAATGCAACCAAATCTAATACCATGAGAGTCATCTCTCTGCGGAATTGATGATACTCCAACCAATTCTCAGCGCGCGTACCTTTTAATTTTTCTAAACCTGTATTGTACCACTTTACGCAATAATCAGTATATTGAGAAGTGAGTTGTACTTGACGGTTGTAGTAAGTGGAAATTTCATATGATGTGAATCCCCACTCTTCTCCAAAAATAGAAGCGTCTCTTAGTAACAATAAGTGCATGTTCACAGCCTGTGCATATACTGCTAATAATGGTACTTCCTGCCCGGATACTGCAAAGGATGGAATTGCCCCAACAAAATCAAGATCTAAAGCTGCAAATTGATTAGAAACAACACTTCTAGCTCTTGTGTCATTGCGATTTTCCAACCAAGCTTCAAGTGATTGCTGATATACATTCAAAGCATCTCCTAGCCCTTTTAATTCAGCGAGTGCCTTATTTCTTGCATATTCTGTTATTTTTTGATCTACAAGTTCTTCCACTAGCGTTATAATCTGTTCCCATACACTCACAGAATTTGATGGCCATAGCTGATCGAGAATAAAATTATAAAAACTAACTATCTGAGGAACAAATGGAATCCCTAACCCCCCTAATATTTTGCCGACAATATCGATTCCAACCTTAATTGCTTCTTTCCCACTAACAAGTGCTCCAGGTGAAGCAGAATATTCTCTATCATAGCCCTCGGACATTCTTAAATACTCTTTATAATTCATATTTTGTAACGCATTTGTTGGCCCATTCGCTAAAGGGTATCTGTTAGAATCATTGGATACAGAAGTAGTAGATGAAGCATTATATTCATTTTGATTATTTGAATTCATATTGGTTCCTCCTGCGATTTTTTATCATATATTCTGCTTTTTTCCCATATAAGTTATTAATTTGTTATTTGAAAAATAGTTTCTTTTGTGAGCGATTAGGATATTTCTTGTTTTTTAGCAGAAAACTCTAATAAAGAGTATTGATGTTACAGATATTACAAAAAACAGTAGTTAGTAAAAAGTCTAATTATATGACCAAATTTTATACATATCCTGAACCTCCCATACTGTAATCATTAAAATCAAATATATCAGGTGCTATTTTTTACTATTCTTGGGATTGCCCCATGCATTATCCTCCTTTCGGTTACAAGCAAAGTATATCTCTAATTTTCGAACAAAAAGCAAACACATTTTCATCAATAGGTGAAAATGTGTTTGCTTTTTTATTAAATATTTACGCTATCTTTTAATTGTCTTTACAATATTTTGTTAACCTTAAGGAGGATTAGAATGATAAAAATTTTTATTGATCCAGGACACGGTGGCAAGGATAGTGGTGCAAGTTCCAACAATTTAGTAGAAAAAAATTGGACACTTGAAGTTTCGAAATTAATTAACCAAAATCTGAGAAATTACAATTGTGATGTAAAAATGTCAAGAGTTTCAGATGTTTATGTAGAACTTTCAGAACGCGCGCGGCAAGCAAATTTATGGAACGCTAACATTTTTATTTCGATACATGTTAATGCAGGTGGAGGAACTGGATTTGAAAGCTATAGATATTTAAAAACAGATGATGAAACGCTACAAATGCATACAATTGTTCATCAAAATATTATGAAACAAATTTCAGTATATGAAATGAAAGATAGAGGAATGAAAACAGCCGATTTTGCAGTTCTTCGTCAGACAACGATGCCAGCAATTCTTCTAGAGGCAGGATTTTGTGATAGTTCAGATATTGAAAAATTAAAAAGTAATGCTTATAAACAAGCATTTGCCACCGGAATAGTAGATGCACTCTTAGAAATCTTCAACTTATCTAGTGATTCTAACTATTCTAAATTTAAAATCGGCGATAGAGTAACCGTACTGCCAACTGCTACTCATTATGCAACTGGGGAAAAAATATCGGGATTTGTTAAAAACAATACATATACAGTTGTTCAAGTTAAAACTACTAATCGAGCGAAAAGTAAGTATATGTATCTCTTGCAAGATATCAATAGTTGGGTACTAGAACAGGATTTATCTTAGCTTTAGTACAGATTTCAGTATCTTTTTACGGAAGGTGAGAATTAATTTGGAACAAAATGATAAACAGCTAAAATATAAAACAACCAGTTTTTATAAGAAATTAAGTAAACAAATCATCATTTTAATTAGTTTGATAATTAGTGTAGGTTATCAGTTAGGTTTTTGGGAGTTTTTATTGACAGAAAATCTACAAAATCAATTGTTAGATATTGTAATGTTA
This sequence comes from Bacillus thuringiensis, assembly GCF_001595725.1. Classification (GTDB taxonomy): domain Bacteria; phylum Bacillota; class Bacilli; order Bacillales; family Bacillaceae_G; genus Bacillus_A; species Bacillus_A thuringiensis_K. Next base: position 95,259 of record NZ_CP014284.1, on the reverse strand, counting down.
ATCATTACAATTTTATCAACAATAGGTATTTTATTACCAGGTAATGATGAAAAAATATAGAATAATAAATACATATAACGAATTATACAGTTATATGTATTTATTATTTTGGAGGGAAATGAAGTAGAAAAACAGTAATTGTTTATCATTCATGTTGGCATTTTCTAATTTAAATCCTTCTTCAGGCCAAATTGTTTCAAAACCTGTTTCGCATTTGTTTTTAAATATTCCGATAAATATATACATGTATAATAATTTGTTTGGATTTGCAAAAATAAATACCTCAACTAGCCGCTATAACTAAGTAAAAAAGGATAGTATCTACTTAAAATAAAGGATATTCGAAGAGGTGTATCAATGATAACGACATTTATATATTTATCTTTTTGATATTTTTTTGAATTAAACAAAAAATTTGTTTTTGAACCATATTAAGATCGTGTGAAGAGGGAATAGTATTAATGCAAATTAATGGTGTTTGTATGTTATTTATTCCAGAGATATTAGTAATAATTAAATCATAATTTTTTGAAGCCTCTTTAAAAGAAGTTATATATAATTCATCAATAATATACGATCTAATAAAATGCCCAAATTGATAGTCAAGAATATTTTGTATGAATATAGTGTGTTCGATGTCAGAATCACAGAATACACCTACATCAATAGAGGGAACATTATTTTTCAGGGAATTGGATAAACTCGTCCAATTAATGATTAAAATATAAAAGGTTTCAATAAAATAATTAGAATACCACTTAAAATTCTCATGGAATTTAAATCGTTTTAACTCCTTCTTTAAAAGCAAAACAAAGTACGAAAACTCATGTGATGTATATTCTGAAAAAATATTCTTTTATTATACAAACTAAAACTTGTTACAAAAAACATATTTTGTAAATTGTATATTTCCAAGATGATTTTTTGCTTATTCTCGATAGGTATATTTAATTTACTCGACAGGTTTTCTAAAAGATTTATAATCCTAGGAACAACAATCCAGGCATTGTTCAATTTATTTTTTATCATATTTTCAAATTGTTCATATGTAAAAGCATATTTATTATTAAAAAATATATAAAAGAGTTGATGGACATTCTCTTTATTAAAATCAAGATGAAATGTATTTTTAAACAATTGACAAAAGGATTTGTTTTCTAAAATATTTAAGTCAATATTACTAGGAAAGGAGTCAGTTTCAGTTATCATTCTAAAGTGATTATTTTTTAATCTGATAATATTAACCATTGTCCAACACCTTAACCTTAAATGGGGAATGAGTAACACCATATTTCTCATAAAAAAATTGAATCATAATACTTCTAATATTTTGTTCAATCCCCGCAATTTTACAAGGATTTGTTAATATTTTCATCTGGTGATTTTTAAAAAATTTATTTAACTTGGTAATTTTTCCTTCTAAGAGTTAAAGGACTAATAAATAACTTCTCTGCAATGTTTTCTATATTATATTTCTCATCAAAAAATATGCGTTCGATAAAGGAAAATACAGGACTTAAAGATATTACTTTCTGATAAATATAATCTGCAGAATAATGGGATGGATATGTCAACAGTATTCCTTTTACTGAAGTTTCTATTTGAAAGGGCTCAAATTCATGATTAATTAATGTCATCTCTAAGAATTCTTTTAGAGCATCTAAGCTTTTGAGCAATATTCTCTAAGGTCATCCAACCATCCTCTTTGTATAATGTTTCCAAAAATTCTAGTTATCTTAGTAAGTTTTTATGTAGAATAAAGCGTAACCTCTTCACCTCTTTTTACTCAATTGTAGATATAAACAATCCGAAATATTCCGATTAAAAGGTAATTTTTGAAATCAGAGAAGTAATTTCGTTTGATATACTTATAAAGTGAAAAGGGAAAAATAGAAGTGATTTGAGCTAGTTTTGCATGAAAAGGAGGGAGTAGATTAAAAAAGAATTTTTATAATGATTTTATTTGTATGTCTACTTTACTGGTAGCAATATATGTATCAATTAGTACGACCTATACTTACGGCAATAAAACCTTAAGTAATCAAGATTATTTAGTAAAATTTACTAATATGGTAAGGTTCTACTATTCTAATAAAAGCAGGTTTCATTTTTATTAATAATGAATACAAGTTACTAACTGATAATGGATATATACTTCATGTAGAGAAGGTGTCAAAACTAGTTTTGGAGGGGAATACAATGGAGAAAATGATTTTACACTTAATACAAGATAAATCAACCATACGAAAACTCCACATTTTAGAAGCTTTAATTGATAGCAATGAAATAATGTCTTCAAAAGTTTTAGCACAAAAATTGCAATGTACAAGTAGAACTATTATGAATGACATTTCTCAATTAAAATTGATCCTCCCTGAAAATTGGAATCTAATAAGTATTAAATCTAAAGGGTATTTATTGAAAAGGGGTGTTGGAGTTGACGTTTCCCATATTATAACATCCAATTTAATAAATAGTGAACTTTATAAGATAATACTAGGGATATTTAATCATAAGTATTATTCTTTAGAAAAGTGGTCCCAATTGTTATATTTGGATAAATTAACACTAAAAAAAATTCTGAAAAATTTCAAAAACATACTTTATCATTTTGTACTGGATTTTAACTTTAGAACCATTCAATTAGTAGGACAAGAATTAAATATACGATATTTTTATATAGTGTTTTTTTACAGCATACAAAAGTATAAAAAAATTTTCAATTTACCCTCTAACTTGCAACGAAAAATCGAACATATTACTAAAGTTTATGATATTGAAATCGATTATAATTTATTAACAATAATCATTTATGTTTTTATAAATAGAATTACACACAAACATTTCATTTCTGAAAATTTAGACTTCGAATACATATTCAGCAATAATAAGATGAAATGTATAAGTGCAGTTATATCGGAGTTAGAATGTTATTTCAATATTAACTTATCTAAAAAGGAAGTAAACTTTTTTAAACTTTCTTTTTTTCTAATCTCCAAAGGAAAAAAAGACGAAAAGGTTAACATTACTAATTATTATAAAACAAAGGAAAAAACTTATGATAAATTTCTTTCTGTTTTTAATATGATTTCACACAAATTAAATATGGGTTTTAAAACAAAAGAGAAAGTAAAGAATGAGATATTTTTTACATTACATATAATCAATATATTTAATTCGTATAATATATCGATAGGAGAATTTTGGAGTGAATTTGAAACTGTACCTCAAGAATTTTTAGAGGGCTACAATATAATTTATCCTCTTATTTCCTCTTGGAATAAAGAAATAAATCAAAATAGATTAACGAAAAACGAAATTTATTACATGACATATAATATTTTATTTATTCTTAATTCAAATTATGCAAAAAAAGGGTTACTACTGTTGTCTGGACCAACATCTTTGAAGAATTTTATCTATTATAAATTAAATAAAGAATTAGGTGACATCCTAACTCTCCAACAAAAAACAGATTATACCAACAAATATGATTTCATTTTGACCAATTATCAAATTACCAATAGTCAAATACCAATAATTCAAATTTCTAGCAAAACAATTCAGCAAGATATGTGTTACATTAAAAAGATTATATCTCCTTATAATAAAGAATGAACAAACCTACCCTATGTACTTGTTGTAGTAATAAATTGCATGGATTGTTGCAAAGTTATTTCGATGAATACATATAAATCTAAAAAAGTTAAAAGAACATTCATATATTTGTAATTTTATAAAAAGAATTAAGATTTTAAAAAGATTAAACTATCTTAAAAGTCGAAATTCACACAAACATATGTTATTGCAAAAGTTAATGTGAAATATTTTACAAATGTGTGTTGTATTCAAATCTACACATCAAATGATGATTTAAGTGTTACATATTCATTAACAGGTTATTTTGAATTTCACTTCGCTATAAAATAAAAACAAGTTTTAAAAAATATACAAAATATACAAAATATTAAACTCATAAGAATCAGTCATATATTATAAATATTGGTGAAAGTTCTTATATCTGTTGCAATAAGGACTTATTTGCGTGGTTACCACGTTTTTATGTACAATGAAAGAAAAACATCATATGAGATGGGGAGAGGAAAACCCATGTCCAATCAACAATTAGTGAATTTACGCATTGATTTTGCTTTTAAACAATTATTTGGTACAAGTGGAAATGAAGATATTCTCATTGCGTTTTTAAATGCAATGTTACAAGATTCTTTAGAAGCACCCATTGTTTCATTACAATTAGAAGATCCACATTTACACAGGGAACATGAAGAAGATAAGCTATCTATTTTAGATATTTCTGCAACATTAGACACAGGAACAAAAGTCAACGTAGAAATACAAGCGCGACAAGAAGTCGCTTCATAATAGTGCGTATCCATAAGGATACGCTATTCTAGTTGTCAAGAATATTTCCACCCAAAACAGCGTTGCCAGTAATGGCAGGGTTGGTTGCATGAGGGAATGCATAAGGAAGCGATGAACGTACATTCAATCCGTGCTAGGGAAAGATGAGAAAGGTAAACGACAGTGAATCTTCTTAAGCTTCGTTACTACAAATCTAATGAAAGACGTTGATACATTGGAACTGCGGATTAGAAAAGTGGACTTTGTATGCTACTGAGAGACAACCTACATATCCGTCGGAGTAGAAGAAGGTACCTTCCCTCATCGTATCTATTAGAAGTGGAACTTGGTAAGCCCTATATAATCTGTACGTTGTACAGTAAGGATGTCGTAAGGCAAAATGACGTTATAGAGGGTATGGGATGTTGGAAAAAGCGAAAGTCGCAAGGTCGAAAGACAACAGGAACTCATAACTGTGCGAATAGCATCCAGGGGAAAAAAACTAATGATGCAACCCGAAAGGGTGCAGACTTCCAACAGGTCTTCAACACGAAAAAAAGCGAAAAAAAACTTCTGCCGAAAGGAAGGAATCTAGTTATGGATACAGCTCACAAGGCGTCGGCTATTCCTTCACTTACAGATTGGTTTACAATTCAATGGAAAGAAATCGAAAGGTATGTAAGGAAGTTACGACAACGAATTTTTCGTGCCAAACAACAAAACCAAAGTAGAAGAGTAAGAAAATTACAACGTCTTATGCTTCGGAGCAAAGCGAATCTATTGTTATCAATCAAAAGAGTTACACAAATAAACCGTGGGAAGCGCACAGCGGGTATTGATGGAGAACGTATATTATCACCTAGGTCTAGGGTAGCATTGTTTCATCAAATGAGTCCCCAAAATATCAAATTACATCGCCCGAGAGCAGTAAAGCGCATACACATTCCGAAGAAAAATGGAAAATTACGCCCGTTGGGCATTCCGACAGTTAAGGATAGAATTTGGCAGAATATCGTCAGAAACGCCCTGGAGCCGGAGTGGGAGGCAGAATTTGAACCCATTTCGTACGGATTCCGTCCAAAGCGTAGTGCGCATGATGCCATAGCGAATATCTTTAATAAACTAAACTCCAAAAGCAAAAAAGTTTGGGTATTTGAAGGGGATTTTACAGGGTGTTTCGATAATCTCAATCATGAACACATCTTAGAGAAAATTCAAAACTTTCCAGCAAAAGAAATTGTTAGAAGATGGTTAGCATCTGGGTATGTAGATAATCAAGTGTTTCACCCTACAACAGCAGGTTCTCCTCAAGGAGGAGTGATTTCACCTCTCTTGGCTAATATCGCCTTACATGGTATGGAGAAAGAACTCGGTATTAGATACAGTAAGAGTAACACAAAAAGACAAGGTACTATCTATAATATTCATGTCAAATGTACAAAGGCAATGGTTCGTTACGCAGATGATTTTATCATCGCTTGTCAAACCAAAAAAGAAGCCGAATCCTTGTATCGAGAGTTAGTACCATATCTCGAGAAACGCGGAATTACATTAGCAACAGATAAAACCCATGTTACTCACATTACTGAGGGTTTTGATTTTCTAGGTTTTCATATTAAACAATATGTGCAAGACAAGAATAAATTGTTAATAAAACCGTCAAAAACAAGCATTCAAAAAGCTAAGAAGAAAATTAAAACAACTTTCCAAAACTTGAAAGGGAAACCTGTTTATACGCTATTAACAAACCTAAATTCAATAATCCGGGGGTATGTGTATTACTGGAGACATGTAGTATCGAAAAAGGTGTTTTCATCGATTGATTACTTTATATGGGGAAATGTTGTACGACATGTAAAACATTTGCATCCAAATAAAAGTTGGAAATGGATTGTAAAACAATATTTTCGAAAACCTAAGCATGGAGGACATGATAAATGGGTTCTTACCTGTCCAAAGACACAGTATCAAATCTATAAAATGGTTTGGACCCCCATTGTAAGGCATATTGGGATAAGATACAAAAACAGCCCGGATAATCCTGAACTCTCTGATTATTTTGCCAAACGAAATAAAAAAGATTTTGATAACAATAATACGCTAACTCGAATCAAGATTGCAAAGAAACAGAAATATATCTGTCCAATGTGTGAAGAGGCTCTACAAAACGGAGAAGCACTAGAAATACATCATAAAGTTCCTAAAGTGTACGGAGGAACAAATGAATATGGTAATCTTCAACTTCTACATACATCTTGTCACATTCAACTCCATCAAAAGCATCCTATCTTTCGAGAGAGAGCATATATTTACAAGAAAGTGAACAAACATATTTCATTAACGCCTCGAGAAAGAATCCAGGTAATAGAATGGCGTATGATGGATGAAGAACGACTAGTTGTTTGGGATAAAAAGAAGGCTTGAGCCGGATGTTTGGAAACGGACAACTCCGGTTCTGAGGGGAGAAAGAGTCCGCGAGGACTCCGACTTACCCGACCTCAATAATTGGAGTGAACCCTTAGAATGAGACGAAAAATGGAGATGGTACACTAAACTGGACACTAAGTTAAGAGAGAAAGGTGATTCAGTTTATGAGTAGAAAAGTCTATGATCGTCAATTTAAAATGGCTGCAGTTCAGCTGGTACTAGAAGAAAATATGTTTGTAAAAGAGGTTTCCAGAGAATTATCGATTCATTCTAATACCCTATATCGTTGGAGAAGTGAATATGAAAAATATGGGGAAAGTGCGTTTCCAGGCCGTGGAAGCGCACTTTATCATTCTCAGTATGAAATAAAAAAACTCAAGCGTGAGAATGAAGAACTGAGAAAAGAGCTCGATTTATTAAAAAAGTTCCAGGTCTTCTTGAAGAAAAAGAATGTGTAAGATTTCAATATTTAAAAGAAAATAAACACAAATATAACATCAAGAAGGCTTGTAAAACGTTAAACATCTCGCGATCAGGTTACTATGAATATTTACAGAGAAAACCTTCTAAACGAGCTCTAGAGAATGAAGTGTTAAGTGGGGAAATACAGCAAATATTTGAGGAGCATAAGGGGCGGTATGGATCTTTAAGAATTACAAAAGTTCTTGAAAAGAAAGGCATCAAAGTAAACCGGAAGCGAGTAGGAAAGCTGATGCGTCAAATGAAACTGCATGCGAAAGGCAGTCGCTATCAATATAAACGTTATAATAAGAAATCACCTTCCATAGAAAGACCTAACCTCTTAAATCAAGTTTTTCAGACGGATCAACGAAATAAAATATGGGTTGGTGATATTACTTATATTCCTACCAAAAAAGGCACCTTATACCTTGCGGTATTTGTGGATATGTACTCGAGAAAAGTGATTGGTTGGTCCATGAGTACACGTATGAAAGATTCTCTCGTGATAGATGCTTTTTTACAAGGATATAAAAAAGAACATCCGAAAAAAGGGTTAATTATTCATACAGACCAAGGGTCTCAGTATACAAGCGGTAATTTTCAAACCACACTCAAAAAGTATGGTGCTGTTTCGAGTGTCAGTAGAAAAGGAAACCCTTATGATAATGCATTAATGGAATCCTTTTACAAGACTATAAAAAGAGAGCTTATTCAAGGTGCTAAATTTAAAACACCTGAACAAGCTCGTAAAGAAATATTTAAATATATAGAGTTGTATTACAATACAAAAAGAATGCATTCTTCTTTAGATTATCTTTCTCCTATCGAATTTGAGAAAGCCTATTCATAATATTCACCTAACTTAGTGTCTAGAAAATGTTGACAAGCCCAAATTAGGTGGTTTGATAGGTGTCCCGTTTCCGGGGTTCACTTCATTATTTTGGGGATTTTTATAATGAGGGAACAAGTGATGTAATAGAATAAATAAAACTAGCCAAATGACTAAAATTGAAAACAATTAGCCTTTCTCGTTTAGAAACAAGTTAAATTTCTGAGTTAGCAGAAGAATTTTTATTTACAGCTCGTGCACCTGAGGAAAAAATTCGGAGTGCGGCAATTAGTTCTTGACTTGCTCATACAATAGTAATTGATGTTATGTTCTTTGCTTACTTATCATCTCAATATGAATTTACAGTAAAACAATTAGAAAAGACAAAACAGATAATAAGGCGACTAGATGAATAAAAGAATTTTTCTGGAGAAATTTCAAGTTAAATACATAAGAAAAGGAGAAAATTTTAAAATGCAAATAAAACAGCGAAAGTCTAAAAGGTTATGGAGAAAAGAATGTATATATTTTTTATAATAGTTTTTGCATTAGTTCTTGCCGGAATTATTTATTGGAATATTTCACCATTCCCGAAGGCGTTTATAATCAAAAAAGCTTTTGAAGGCGGAGTATTTGAACAATCCAACAATTACGGAAATGCCCTAAAAGAAACTATAGTTGTTAAGGATGTTGATTATAATTCTAAATTTCCAGATGGTACATTAGATCTTATTTATCCAAAAAACCATACAGAATCAACTCCCATTATTTTTTGGGTTCATGGAGGGGGCTTTGTCGGGGGAGATAAATCAGATATTACAGGTTATGCGGTAGAATTGGCAGCTTGTGGTTATGCAGTAGTAAATATAAACTATGCTCTTGCTCCAAAAAAACAATATCCTACACCAGTACTCCAATTAGGTGAAGCTTATGGATATATAAAAGAAAATGCAAAAAAATATGACCTGAAACTAGATCGTGTATATTTTGCAGGAGATTCTGCGGGAGCACAAATATCTGGTCAATTTGTTAATATCCAAACTTCTATAGAGTATGCGAAATTAACTAGAATTGATCCTATTGTGGATGCTTCAACAATAAAGGGAGTATTATTATTTTGCGGTCCATATAGTATGTCTGCATTTGCTAAAATACAATCGACTAAAGAAATACAAGAATTTATGCATAGTGCTGGTTGGGCTTATATGGGTGAAAAAAAATGGGAAGAATTAACCGAAACAAAAATAGCCTCAATATTAGACTATGTTACAAAAGATTATCCACCAACTTTTATAACTGATGGTAATACTGCATCGTTTGAAGAACAAGGAAAAGCATTGGTTACTGCCTTACAAAGTGAAGGTGTAGTAGTAGATAATCTTTTCTTTGATAAAAATTTTTATGGCGAGTTAGGACATGAATTTCAATTTAAAATGAATACTTTAGCAGGTCAAGATACTTTTAACAAAGTCCTTGAGTTTTTAAATAAAACTAAATAGTACACAAATAATGGATAGATAAAGCCCAAATCATATTAAAATGAATTGGGCTTTTATCATGAAATATAAATTCTTCTTCTTGATTAAATTCTTACCTACTGTCCACTAATTTAATATTAAATTAATAAATATTCTATATAATTATTTTGAACTACCCCCACTTTCACTTCGTTTAGAAGTGAGGGATTCCTAAGTAAAGAGTTCTATCGAACTTTAATTGATTAGGCTAACCTCGCAGTCCTTGCGGTTAGAAGCCTTATCGCTTCATTCTTTAGATTGATACTTGCGTTAATATCCCTATCATGGTGTGTACAACAAGAAGGACAGTCCCATTCACGTAGGTTTAGATTTTTAACGTCTTTATTTTGATATCCACAACAAGAACATAATTGGCTGGAAGCAAATGTTTTCGATACGACAATAACTTGTTTGCCATACCATTTTGCTTTGTATTCTAACATGGATCGAAATTGCGACCAAGATACCTCACTAATTGCTTTTGCTAACTTTTGATTCTTTAACATATTCGATACTTGCAAATCCTCTATACTGATAACATCGTGGTTTTTGGTGATTTCAGTTGAAATTTTGTCCAAGTAATCTTTTCTAGTATTTGATATGTATTCATGAATTCTAGCTACCTTTACTCGTTGTTTATTCCAGCGAGAAGAACCTTTCATTCTTCTAGAAAGCACGCGCTGTGCTTTTGCCAACTTATCTTCTAATGATCGGAAAAACTTCGGATTTTCATAGTGTGTTCCATCTGACAAAATAGCGAAATCTTTTAGTCCTACATCTATTCCAATGTAAGAATGTGTTTTCGGAAGTTCTTGTACTTCTGTTTCAACTAATAGTAACACAAAATATCTACCAGAAGGGTTCCGTCTAACTGTAGCATTTACAATACGCCCCTCTACTTCGCGACTTTTGGCTAATCGAACAAGGCCTAGTTTCGGCAACTTTATTTTGTTCCCTACAACGGCAATGTTTTCATTTGTTTGTTTTGTGGTATAAGATTGTATGTTGTTCTTCTCAGATTTAAAGCGCGGTGCGCTGTTTTGTTTTTTGAAAAAGTGGGTATAAGCATCCGCAAGGTTGCGAACAGACGACTGAATCGCAATACTATCCACTTCTTTTAGCCAAATAAGCTCTTTCTTCATGGCAGGAAGTTTGGCAGAGCATGTACCATATGTTAAACCTTTCCCTGTCTCTTTGTATGCGTGATCCCATAAGGATAGGAAATGATTGAATACAAAGCGAGAACACCCAATCGTTTTGTTGATTAGAATTGCTTGTGCTTGATTTGGATAGATACAAAACTTATAGGCCTTATTCATCATTATTTGATTCACCTACATTTTGGTATATGTTTATTATACGCCGAACGTATATTTGATAGGTAGAGGAGTAACACTTTCTGTATGTCGAACAATCAAGATGGCTTCCTGCCATCCCTTGTTCGAAGCTAATTCATCACCCACTTACTCACTGGGCTGTGACCCTTCACCCTCCTTGAGGAAGGAGTCTTCTTGGCTAAAATGATAAATATAAGAAAAAACGATACTAAATTTCTTAGTATCATTTAATTATTTTTTATAAGAACGAGCAACTTCAATCGCAACAAATACATATAAATGAACAATATTTTCCCTTGTTTGCTGATGTGGATGAAAATATAAAGCTTTTTCACTCCATGTATCATAATTGTTTTGATGTGATCTTTAGGACGTTTTTAACGAATTTCCCGAAAGAATTCTCCTTCCTCAAGCGTGTGAAGGGCGTAGCCCAACGGTAGGTGGAAGGTGAATTTCGTTTTGGCGTAGCCAAAAGGTTTTCCTTTTTATTTTGCCTCTGATATAATCAGTCTTATAAATGATAAAGGTTGGTATATAAATGAAATTAGATAGTAATAACCATTCAGTATTCTTTTTGTATTATCACCTTGTGTTGGTCGTGAAATACAGAAGAAATGTGTTTGCTGATGATATGTCAGACTATGCAAAAGATATGTTTGTTCGACTATCTGAAAGCTATAACATCACATTAGTTGAATGGAATCATGATATAGATCATGTTCATATTTTGTTCAAGGCACACCCTAATACAGAAATGACAAAATTCATCAATGCTTATAAAAGTGCAAGTTCTCGACTTATTAAAAGAGACTTTCCACAAGTGAAAAAGAAACTTTGGAAAGAGATGTTTTGGTCAAGAAGTTTTTGTTTGCTAACTACTGGTGGTTCGCCAATAGACGTAGTAAAAACATATATTGAAAATCAAAGTGAAAAGTGAGGTGAAATGATATGACAAAGCAGAATAAAGCATATAAATTCCGTTTGTATCCAACAGAAGACCAAGCACATCTTATGCGTAAAACCTTCGGTTGTGTACGTTTCGTGTATAACAGAATGTTAGCTGAACGGAAAGAAGCGTATGAAAAACATAAAGATGATAAGGATCAACTAAAGAAACAAAAGCTTCCCACTCCTGCAAAATACAAAGCAGAATTTGAATGGCTAAAAGAAGTTGATTCATTAGCTTTGGCAAATGCTCAACTACACTTGCAAACTGCCTATAAGAATTTCTTTCGTGGTCAAAATGACTTCCCAACATTCAAAAGCAAAAAAGACAGAAAGTCTTATACAACGAATGTAGTGAACGGAAATATTATATTGCTTAACGGTCATATCAAATTGCCAAAACTGAAAATGGTACGTATCAAACAGCATAGAGAAATACCACAAGACCATGTAATCAAGTCATGTACGATTTCTATGACACCTACTGGTAAATACTATGTGTCTATCTTGACTGAATACGAAAAAGAGATTGTACAAAAAGAAGTAGAAACAATTGTTGGATTAGACTTTGCGATGGATCGATTATACGTTAGTTCTGAGGGTGAGAGAGCCAATTATCCTAAGTTCTATCGTGAAATGTTAGACCGATTAGCAAAGGCTCAACGAGTATTATCAAGACGTACAAAAGGTTCAGGGCGTTGGAATAAACAACGTATCCGTGTAGCTAAGCTGCATGAAAAAGTAGCAAACCAACGTAAGAACTTCCTTCATCATAAGTCTAAAGAGTTAGCTACTCATTTTGATGTTGTAGCTATTGAAGATCTAAATATGAAGGGAATATCGCAAGCACTTCATTTTGGAAAAAGCGTCGCTGATAATGCTTGGGGTATGTTCACTTTTTTCTTAGCTTATAAACTAAATGAGCAAGGCAAACAGCTTGTGAAAATAGACAAATGGTTTCCTTCCACAAAAACATGTAGCAGTTGTGGAAATGTGAAAAATATGTCATTGTCTGAGCGAGTCTATTCTTGTATATGCGGTGTAAATCTCGATAGAGATTATAACGCAGCTATCAATATCAAAAATGAAACAATACGCCTATTGGCGTTAGCATAGATAGCAATAAAATAACCCTTGGAACAAGGGAGTTAGCTCGGCTGTCTTAGGACGAATTCGTTAGCTACCAAAAGTAACGACTAGCCGAGAAGCCCCCACTTCAAACAGTCCGTTAGGACGTTAAGTGGCGGGTAGTTCACCTAATGGAAAAATACAAGATGCCCTTGCCTATTTAGAGGGTTTATCTAGTATGGAAGAAGTCGAGAGTTATGTGCTAGCTCCACTTATGGTAGAAATAGCAAATGGGTTTATAGTCCGTGTGAACTATTAGGAAAAAATACATGTTTCAAAAATAAATGATGTAATTTAATTGACTTACGGCCACTTAGTTAAACGTGAAGTAAAGTATTTGTACGAACACTAGAGTATTCACTAATTATTTAATAGGATCTATCCGTAGTTCCTGCATTGTAAAGTATATTTATATTAACCCCTAGTACACTGCGAAATTTGCTTGGTTTTCACTCTACTTTGTAAGTTTACACTTTGTTGAAGACTTCCTATTACAACATCATATCTTTAGTTTTCAAATAGCAATCTGTACAAAACACCTACCAACAGAAACGTACGTTTTTCCATGGGGAAACATGATTCGTATCCCTTATATTGGTTGGTGCTTAAATACACTGTTATTTAGTTCTATTAAAAGCTTTCGAAATGAATATACTCTTTGTAACAGATAAAAGATTAAATGAAATAGTTTAAGAGAAACCAATTCAAGTAGAGTACTATTTAAATTGGTTTTTTAGATATGGTAATGTTTCTGAAACACTGGAGGAATTAGGTTGTAAATTCATCCAACAACAATAATCCACTGAGTTTATGATTATGGCAACTAGATCTATCAAATCCGGAAGAAGGAGAGAATAAATTTCATTTAATTTAGTTAAACATGTTATATGTTTTAAATATTTAGCAATTTATTGACAATTTATTAATAAAATACATATTTATTGTATGCTAGATATTATAGATATTACTATGATATATAATTTTATATAGATTAAATAGTATTTATATAGAAAAACATATAGAAACAGCACTAAATTTCTTTAAATTATATTATTAAGTAATTACATTGAAAAATAATATGACATTAGGTATTTTAAAGTTAAGTACAAAACTTATTAAAAAATGGATACCCAAATATAAAATTTTCTCCTAAATGCAAAAAAACAAGATAAGTTTTTGTACATAATATACGACAAATAATATATAAAAGGAGTTAGAAAATGATTAAAAAAAGAAAACTATTTACATTATTATCTGCATTAGGTATAGGTTTAGCTATTTCTTCTGGCAGTGCCTCTGCGGCTGTTCTAGATAATGATGCACTAAGCACTGCTCCAGGACAAACATCACAAAGTGGAAGTTGGACGTATGGTACGGGTTCTGGATATAACAATGATTATAGGATTGCATCGGCTGGATCAGGTAGTTTTCAATACTCTGGTTATGTTTGGGGATATAATGTCAAAAATGTTACAGGAAATTATGGTGTATATTTAAGTAATAAGAATTTTAATAATTCATCGACTGCTTATCAAATAGGCGAAAATGGTGGTTATGTATATATAAATCAAAATACTGCACCTAGTGGATGGTCATCTTTAAAAAGATATCAAGGATATAATCACTTGATTGCTATTAATGGATATTTAACTACGAAATCGGGTAGTGTAGGAGCAGATGCTACCAAAATAGACTATTAAAAGTGGAGGGAATTCAATTGAAAAAAAAGTTTATTATTACAGGAGTAGCTGGAGGAATTTTAGCAACAACATTAGCATATGGCAATTTTGATTTAAGAGATAACCAAAATACAAAAGTTTATGCTGCAAGTGAAAATGAAAACATTAATAAAAAGTCTATTCCATTAAAAAACAGTGATGAAGAAAAGCAAAAAATTCAAACTTTGATGTTAAATTCAATTGATCATTTTAAAACAGCAAAGGGTTCATTCGAATATTTTAGTACTAATGGTAATTATCATTTGTTAGTAGAGTATCAAACTGATCTTTCAGATAAACCGAGATCCTATGAAAAAGTTAGAGGAATTGCTACAGCAAATCATAAAAACCTAAAAGAAGGGACCATAGAATCTGGATATGAAATTAGTACTTATGATGGAGAAAGCCTCAATAATTTTAACAGTGGATCCGCAGACTTTCAGACAAATAGTGTGACAAAAGATTCTAAGCCAAAAACTTACACAGTGGCAACTCCACCAATTACAAATGAAGAAAGAACTGAATTAAAAGACTCTAATATAAATCAACGTGTTATTGAGCAAGATGGGGAGAAAACTTATATACATAGATTAGATCCTGCTTACATGAGAATCGCGAAAACGTCATTATTCCCAGAAGATTTTGCTATGGGATTCCTTTCAGAGAAAACAAAATGGAATATTACAGGGCAAGAGAAAATAGCGAATATTGATACTGTAGTTATTGAAGGACTTCTTCACAATGGCTATGATGAAAGGTATGACGCAAAAACTTTTAAATTGAATATTGATCCAAATACAGGGATTCTGCTGCAAATGGAAGTTAAAGACTCCTCAAATATTGTAAAAGAATCTATTAAGACTAAAACAATTGAAATTAATAAAGCTGTAGATACAAAATTGTATAATAGTATTCAAAAATAAGGAATAACAAATACTTGAAAAATTAGTTTGTATTCAATTGATATAGGTTATCATTATATATTCTAGTATGAGGCTGTTCTCAACGGTATAAGCATATTACTCTTTTCTTAAATGGATAAGAAAAGAGTAATGTGCTTTTTTATATAAATAGCAGGGGTTGCTATTATTTTTTGATAATTTATAAATGATAAAATTTCTAACTAATTCAGAAAAATATATTATGAATTATTATATAAATCTTTCTTTAATTAATGTTGTTATGAATATAATATTGACTTTCAACCAAAAACATTTTTAAAGTCCTTGAAGGTGTTTTGGTAAGTTAAATCGGTTTAAAATGAGATAAATTACTAATTATAAAAATTAAAAAAATATTGACATACTATAAAAGGCACTTTATATTTTAATAGTAATTAAATTGTCTTTGTTAGGTGAGGCTCCTGTATAGAGAAACGCTGCTGCCCAAAAATGTCGAGAGACGCCAATGGGTCAACAGGAATGGTCGGATTAAGGCTCTTCTTAATGTAGCTGGTTTTAAACCTATGCTGTACAGTGCTAAAACTCAACGAGGGAGAGGGATACAATATATTAGCAAGATGTCACTAGGATAATAGTGACATCTTGCTAGTGATTTTTGTGTTGAAAAACCTTTACTCCTTTTTGAGTAAAGGTTTTTTTGTTTAAGGTTATTTGTATGTAATTTTGTATAGAGAATTTTAAAGTAGGAGGGATGACTTAACATGTTATTTATGAATTTAGAGGCTATTTAAAAAATGATGATAATAGAATTGCTAATGGAATGCCTATAGAAAATTAGATATATTAAATAACTTTAATAATCAACGTAAAATCTAGAGTAACCCTAGTAATTATGAGGAGGAATTAAAATGAATAAGAGATTAAATCAATTACTAATAAATAGAGACACTTTAAGTGTAGAGGAATTGTCACATCATCCGCCTTTTGATATTGCACAAGAAATTAAAAGTGTTTCACTCAAAGATCAAATATTATTAATGGATATGATGCCAATTAAACAAAGTTCTAAAGTTCTTAAACATATGAGTGCAGAGGAACAACATCGAATTTTAATTCATTTATCTGTAGATAAAGCTAAGACATTGCTAAATTTACAACCCATTGATGATCTTGTTGACCTATTTTTATTTATTCATCCGAGACAAGAAGAGAAATTAATGGAATATCTAGACAAGGCTAAACAACAAAAAGTAAAGGATTTAATGAAATTTAAACCTGAGACAGCCGGTAGTCTTGTAACAAGTGATTATATTTCTGCTAAAGACAGTTGGTCAGTAGAAACAACCTTAGAACACATTAGAAAATTTGCTTCAAATGTAGAATCTATATCCTACATTTATATTCTAGACAACTATGGTCAATTAAACGGTATCGTTTCCATACGTGAGTTATTGATAGCGCCGGCTAAGGAAATTTTGTCAAATATAATGATTCAAGATGTTATTTCAGTATATGTTGAAGTCGATCAAAAAGAGGTGGTCAAAAAACTAACTAATAATAATTTATCTGCTATACCTGTAACGACAATCAGCAATAAAATGATTGGAATTATAACATTTGACGATGTAATGGATGTAATGGAAGAAGAAGCGACTGAAGATATTCAAAAGTTGGGTGGTAGTGAACCTTTAAGTAAACCTTATTTTGAAACTTCTATTTGGAAAGTTTATTCAAAACGCCTTCCTTGGTTACTCCTTTTGTTTATAGCTGAAGCATATACAGGTACAGTACTTCATCATTTTGAAGATTCACTTGAAAAAGTGGTTGCCCTTGCATTCTTTATTCCACTATTAGTAGGTACAGGAGGAAATACTGGTACACAGGTTGTTGCAACAGTTATTCGTGCAATTGGTCTTGGAGAAGTGAAATTTAAAGATATTTTTCGTGTAATAAAGAAAGAGGCTTTAATAGGAATTCTACTGGGATTGACACTTGGTGTAGCTGGTATTATTCGCGCATATATGTTGGGAGTTGGAACAGAGGTGGCTCAAGTTGTAGCAATTACTTTGTTTTTTATTGTTCTTTGGGCATCAATAGTAGCAGCTCTGTTACCATTGATTCTTAGAAAATTAAAACTAGATCCTGCTGTTGTTTCTGGTCCATTTATTACAACACTTGTTGATGGAACTGGATTAGTAATTTATTTCTTAATTGCAAAAATGTTATTAAATATATAAGACTGAATATTCAGTGTAATAAGGCTTAAATAAGATTATGTTTGTAAAAATTTCTAAACTTTAAATTCTGAGGCAAATTTGTTGAGTGAATTAGCAGAATGGGTAATTTAAAGAAATATAAATTCAAAAGACATTTTGGGTATAAATGGATACTTTTCTGAATTTTAATTATCAAGGTGTAAGTGGATTTTTTAGCATTACGGTCCATCCAACACCTAGGAAACATAGGGTTTGTGAATAAAATTACGTGTTAAAATGGATAGAATAGTTTTTCAATTGTTACCCAGAAAAAGAGAAACCGATACCAAAATATAATATTGGAATACTAATTTTTTATATTTTCTATGACTTAAAAGTAAGTGGATTGCGATAGCAATATAAAATATATCATCAATTGTACGTGAAAAATCAGTGTCTACTGTAAGCCATATATAAACCTATTATTCCAAAAGCACTAATATTGTCGTTCCAATGTAATGGGGGATAATTAGGAGGGAAATAATTCCTACTATTATTACCTTAATAATCCCTGATTGAATGGGGAACTCGAGTGCAAATATAGTACCTGATAGTATTTGGATTGTAGAAGCTGTTGCAGTTCCATATTTCAAGATATAATTGGTGTAAATATCGAAGGATTTTAGTCTAATTTCAATTTTTTGTGACCACCTACATTCATTTATTTTAGCTAAGATAAAAGGTAATGTAGCTAGTGTAACAGCTGACAATAAAGCAACGATGAGAAACAATGGATTGATTATGTCCTCTAGATTTTTCTTCTCTGGTACAATTGTCGTGAACCATTTAACATGAGCCTGAGTCCTATGAGGAGAAAGGCATATTAATATTATGATTATATCTAGAGGTATGTATTTTCTTATCATTTGTGTTTCCTTCATGGCTACTTATAGTTTTAGAAAATGAGGAGGAATTGAATCATTTATAAGTATATAAAGATTGGTTTAGTAATAGTATCCTTTAATTGAAAAGGACAATATTCCACTAAATGAAGTATTGTCCGCTTCGTATTCTATATGAAAAGATTTTTTTAATATTTCACAATTAAATCCTTTAGACTTTTGTGAAAGTTACAAATTATTTATTTGTGAATTCTTTCCATAATAATAATACAAATATCTAATTTGGGTCCCCCTGTCCTTGATAACTTTGAACGGCTTCGTATATTTTGCCTTTGTGTTCTACTTTATCGCCTTTTGTATATGCTTTGTATGCATTCCATTGCTCATAAGATGAACCTAGTTCTTTTGTAGTTATAGTCAAGGTTTTACTTTTAATAGATTCATTTCCGGCTGTATCTACTGCAGTAACTACATATTTATACGTAGTATTTGATTGTAGATGTTAGTCCACAAAAGAAGTAGTTTTAGATGTTCCAACTACTTTCATTTGCCCTGTCGATGTTTGGCTATAAATAGCGTAATGATCAACTTCCATATTATCGTCTGATGCATTCCACATTAAATCTACACTTGAAGATGTTACTCCCATGCTATGAAGCGCAGTTGGGTGAATTGGAGCTTCTGTATCTGGAATATCCTCTGTTGTCTTTACGATTAAAGGTTGATTTTCCTCGGATGTATTTCCAACTACAGTTTCAATAACTTTTCCATTGCGTAAAATTTGAAATTCTTATACACCTACATTGTCTGTAGAAGAATTCCAATTTAGCTCAATACTGCTAGAAGTAATTCTATTTGTATGTAATCCAGTTGGTTGAGTTGGGGCTTCCAAATCAGGATTTTCATCATTTACTAAATTGACATCTATTACATTGTAGAAAGCATTTGAAGTATTAGATACATCCCATACAGCTAAAATGACGTGGTATTCGCTACGGTCAGTTGGTACATTAATTGTATGGGTTAGATTATTTGAAGCTTGAGAGCCATCATGCTCGACCTTTCCAATTGGTTCAAGGCCTGTTCTTGTTAATGGTTTATTTGGATTCCAACCTTTTTTAATGCCATTTACTTGTAGGATGCGTTGCAGTGTATTTCTACGTAAATGTATTTAATCCCCCTTTAGTCGTATTCTTATACCAACGATTTGATGTTTGTTGATCGTGAATTTCATCAAAAATTCCACCTGTAGATGTAATTTTACCATCAATTGGCCCGCTTTGTGGAAAACCTTTTTTTCTTTTACGTTTGTTTGTAAATTATAATTTATTATTCATCTTTATAGCCTTCTCTATTTTCTAGTGATAAGTGTAAGATTTTTAATATAAACAGACGAAAAATAAGTATTTGTTTTATACATCTAATAATAATTTATGGAAGAACAATAAAAACATGAAGTAAAAACCAGTTAAAATATGAAAATTCTCACATTTTACATAAATTTTATGATAACTATAAATGCTGGATCTTACAAATTTCATATTAATATAAGAATGTTTGCTCAATCCTTACTATCTTTACTCTTAATATTCATATATCTTTAACATATAGGGTTGTTTTTTGTGTATAAAGGGTTAAATATACTATAAATATTCAAATTTAATTTATTAATTGTTAAAATTCAATGGATGTTTATATTATTAGAAATATTAAATAGAAGTAGGAGTAATAGAGATTTAGATGAGTAAAATTCGAAGAGATTAATATAAAATTGTTTACTTACTAGGCTATGAGAAATTTTCATTACTATATCAAGGATTACGCAACGGTACTTCCAAGATAAGAGAAATATATTAAAAAACACTAGTCTTTTTGAAATTATACAGAAAGAAAATAGTTTTTTTGTTTAATAAATTCAAGAATGCTAAAGATGGATAAAGATATGTGGAAACCATTAACCGAAAAATCATTGGTATCTATATAAATGATTTATTAGTTAGTAGTTTTGAATTGAAAATGAAAGACCGATTGTTTTAAATAGAGGACTCAATAACAACATTTTGATAAAGTTGAAACGATAGTTTATCAAGTTTATAAATTTAGAAAACGTCTTCTTTTGACCCATCAACAATCAATATTTTAGCACCAATTCTAGTTAAGAATTTTGCTAAAAAGATTTTTCAAATTTATATTTTTTAAACATCTTTTCATTAAAAATTACTTTCAAATAAGTTGATACAGAGAAAAAGGTAAAGTCAGTTTTCTTTCAATATCATTAGAAAATTTAACATATTTATATTGAGGAGGGGCGGAAAATCAGTAGGAGAATAGGGAAACTATAGAGGATAAGGTAGTCATTATAGCATAATATCAATATAAACGATAGTTAATGTATTAAATTGCTTGTTTTGTTACAAATTTGTTAAATGGAGGAATAAAGAAGGTTTTATATATGCAAAAATAGAAATGTATCTGTGTAGGAAAAAACAAAGGAGGTTTTATTATGATTTCAAACAAACAAAAATTAGTAACAGTAGTAACGGCTTTTACACTAGGATGTGGATTTACTTTTGGAGTAGCACCAGCTTTCGCAGATTCTAAGGAGGTGTCAGTAAATCATCAACTTTATTCTTCTATTCAAAAACAAGAACAAACACCCTTCACTGGATATATCATTTCATTAGATAATAATTATTTAGTTGTTGCTGATACTTCTACAAAAGAAGAGGCAATTTTTTATCAAAATGATTGGAGCAAGCTAATTTCTCAAAATAAAATTTTAAGAGTTCCTGTTTCTAGTGGTGAGAATTATATGTTAGGAGAAAAATTGAATGTATATGCGGTTGCTTGGACTGCATCATTACCACCAATTGCAGTAATGCCTATAATTGAAAAGGTAATGGAATAAGTAGATTGTATTGTGTTTATGGAAAAGGAGATAGCTTTAGAGCTATCTCCTTTTTATCATGTATTGCATGTATAAAGGCTTCATTTGTATTTAGATTACACTATTTTGGGCTGGTATGAATTATAAAACGTTTAACTTAATAGAATTAAAAATTATTAGTAATATGACATATAATGCAGGTTTTAGTTAAGTTTATTGGAAGTTTCTTGGGGTTTTAGAGGAAATAGTATATGTGCAATGGAGTGTTTCTTTTGGTGCTCTTATAATAAATGATTAAAGAGAAACTGTTCTTGTGTATATAGAGGGAGACTATAGTATGGAGTAGGTGAGACTTTGCAATGGGTCCACTTATGCTAGAGATAGAAAAACGAATCCATAATCCATATTACATATTAAAAAATATACCTTCCAAAGATAAAAGAAGTTAAAACATTTAATGATTTCATAAAGCCGTAGATACAAAACTGTATAATAGTATTCAAAAATAAGGAATAACAAAGACTTGAAAAATTGGTTTATATTCAATTGATATAGGTTATCATTATATATTCTAGTATGAGGCTGTCCTCAACGGTAAAAGCACGTTACTCTTTTCTTAAATGGATAAGAAAGGATGACGTGCTTTTTTATGTAAATAACAGGAGTTGATTTACTTTTGGAAAAGTGATTGATAATAATATTTACAACTACTTTAGAGGAATACTTGGTTGTTATGGTTCTGCAGCAAAAATGCTTTCAAGAAACATGAACTACTCATCACTTAACATCCTAACGGATTGATTGAAGTGATAAATTCCTACGTACAGAAATCTAACGGTTAAAAGGGAAATTGTTTCGTTTCTACAATTCAGTTTTGCATTCATATCCCTATTTAGTAGCAACAATTCGTATGTAGCTGACTAGAAGTAAACGATTTTAATACAACCACAATTTGCTCCCTATACTATTTTGCTTTGCCATATTAATCACATTCCATTGGAAATTATAGTATTAGTATGTTTAAGTTCTAGAGATTACTCACAAGAATATTGAATTTTCACACCATAATTAATTTTTCTTATTCGTAATTTGGTTAGTATGTATCGTAGCGCTATATAGGAAAAAGAAATGCTAATATTATTCCACTTTACAAAAGGAGTTTTTTTGAAGGGGATTATAAAAAATAGTTTTATAATAGAGAGCGGCCTACGTTTTATAAAAATATAATCTATCAAAAAAATATGAATTCAAAACTCAAATGTTTTGAAGAAATAATTAGTAAATTAAATAATTAAGGCAATAAAATAAAAAAGAAATATTTAATGTAAAGGTGAGAATCAATAGCTACCTTAAAGAGTAAAAGATTCTTGCATCCATTATAGTTCTTAAAGTGAATTTTTAATAAGTGAAGCCTATTTGAATACCTTAATTTTTTTACTAGGGAAAGAGTGCATTTATCTAATATTTTGATGGATTTTTTTATGGCGCCTTTAGAAAAAGTATGGGAGGAGGAGTTGTTTTGGAATTCAGAAAAGCTAAACCCAATTGGGACTTGGTTACAGATACATATACGGAACCAAAGAATTTTGCTGATTTATTTTCTTTGCTTGTACCTCGTGATCCAAAAGGTGATGATAAAAGGCGAACGATTTTATTTTGGAAAGAAAAAGAGTTTTATAAAGAAGAAAACTTAGTGCCGTTTATTGTAATTGGAATGAATAAAGTTAAAGAGTTACCGCAGTTTCATAAAGATAGTATCCCAACTTTAATACGCATTGTCCGCTTATGTCAAGAAATTGGATGGTATAAAGAAGCAAGTAAATTTATGAGAGATCAAGGGCTAGATAATTTTGTCCAAACTTCAATGAAATATGAAACTTGGGACCTTTTAACGCAAGTGGTTGCTTTAAATTATTTAATTGTTAAGTATCGGGTTGGTGAATTGGACAGTGCTTCTGTTCAAATTTGGGAAAGAATTAAATTTAATGATAAATGCATTAATGAGTATAGTAGTCTACTTTCTCATAAAGAAGTGTTAGAACTTACATTCTTCTACATGTGTAAACAAGCGAAGATACTATCAAAAGAACAATTGGATTATAATATGATGAATCTAGCAATGTATTGTAATACATATTTATATGATTTATATAAATATGATTTGTCAACCAAGTATCGTAAATGCACGGAATTTTTATCTTATTATGTTCCTAGTCAAGCTGTTATAGCCTGTCAAAAGGCTGTACTTGCCCAAATTACAGATGGATTGAATCCATTAAAGACAACGCATTTAGATGATTATTTGTACGTAATTAAAGAAATGATGAAACATATGACGAAAGAATTAATGAATCAATATGAACACTTCATTGGAAAGCTATTATCGTATGTGCCATTTTTTGAAATGATTCAGGTCCCACAGCATTTATATTATTTTGAAGAATTAATGTATAGTTGTAAAGGTATCCAATACAAGGAAGAGATTCTAAGAAATTATCTATTTATACAATTACATGATTGCTTGCCATCATTCATGAGACTATTTTTAAAAAATAAACGTTATGCCACAATTCACGATATCTTATTTTACTGGTGTGAAGACGAGCAAAGAATGAGTTTGGAGAGGAAATATAATCTAAGCTCTATTTATGAGAAGTATGCTTATGGGTAATGATATAAATATGAATTATTTATATATAAATTCAATATATAACACAAAAAATCTTAATGAAATCTAATATTAAATTACAAAATTATTTATGGTGGCTTTAAGTCTAAAAACTTATGAGTCTTAATAATTAACAAAACTAAAAATGTGGAAGGAAAAGCATGGTTTAGATTAATAGAAATCGTGTTCAAGATGACTATGAAAAAAGGAGTATGTAATATTGTATCTATCGCAATGGCATTACAAGTGGTAACGATTCCGATTATTTCTTTTGCGGAAACCAAGAGCAGTCCAGCAAATTGGAATAACAAAAAGATTGAATTTTCAGATGTTCAAAATACTCACTGGGCTTATGAAGCAATTATGGATTTAGCTAATAAAAATATTATTGCTGGGTATGACAATGGAAAGTTTGGCTTAGGGGATGATGTAACACGAGAACAAGTAGCAGCATTAATATATCGTGCATTAAACCTAGAATTAAAAAAAGAGTATAACAACCCTTATCATGATGTGAATGAGGGTTCAACAATGTTTCCAAATGAAATTTTAACTTTAACCAAGTTGGGAATTTTTAGAGGGGATGAACATGGTAATTTTAGACCAAAGGATTCCTTAACACGTGCTGAAATGGCTCAAGTTCTAAAACAAGCTTTTCGATTGGTAGTAAAAACAGAGCATACATTTAGTGATGTACCAACAACTTCATGGGCAAAAGATGCAATTAGTGCCTTGCAATCAAATGGGATTACAATAGGGACTGGAAATGGAAAATTTGAACCAGACATGATTGTAAAACGTGAACAGTATGCTCAATTCTTATATCGTACAATGAATGTGAAAAGTGAAGAAAATAATATAACTGCTACTTCATACGTAGATTTAGATTTAACATTAGCTTCAAATATTAGTGGGAAAGAGATAGATAATTTTATTGCAAAATATCATGCAGATAGCCCGTTACTTGGTCATGGACAAGACTTTATTTATGCACAAAATGAATATGGTGTTAATGCTCTTTATTTAGCCGCACACGCAATTTTAGAATCAGGTTATGGAAAATCAGAAATCGCATATCGAAAACATAATTTGTTTGGGTTACGTGCATATGATGACGATCCGTTTAAATATGCAAAATATTTACCGACTTATAGTGATAGTATTTCTTATAATGCAAACTACGTAAGGAAAAATTACTTAGAAAAAGACGGTACTTATTATAATGGGCCAACATTAGCGGGGATGAATGTAAAGTATGCATCAGACCCAAAATGGGCTGAAAAAATTGCAAGTATTATGGAGCGTATAAAAGGATTTAAGTTAGAAGACTATAAATTTGCTACAATGCTGCCTAAAAATCCAAACGCATTAGATGTTGATGCATTATCAAATGAAATTCCGTATAAATCATTTTCAACTAGTCTGGCAGCCACGGTTTTAAACTCAGGATTTTACTATCATGTACCATATCCATTTGATTTACAAATTAAAAGTGATTCAACTATTACAGAGAATAAAGTTGGCATACTAACTACTGGTGCAAAAATAATTCCATATCGTGAAGATTCAAATGGATGGATTGAGTTTTCTTTCATTATAAATGGAGAGAAATATTGGACATTAAAGAGTAACGTAAGTATGTAAGTTTACTAAAACTATTTTACAAGAAAAAGGGGGAAGTTAACACGGCACAAAGAAGTGAATACGTGTTAATAAGACATATGAACAAAAGAGTAAGCAACGTTTTAGCAACGGTTATAGCATTTCAAGTAGTAATGGTTCCAGCCACCTCGTTTGCAGCTACAGTAGGAAATGGAGTAAAAGAAACGAGAGAAATCTCCTCTGATATGCAAGCGATAAAAAGTATTGAAAATCATATGAAGGATGAAGATGGAAGAGGAGATAAGGTAAATGAAAATGGCGAAATACAAGGGGACTTTCTTATAAACATTCTAAAGGAAACTTCCTTATATGAATCTCCTAATCTACAGTCAACCGTACTTGATCAGGTCCCTGATCAAGTAGTAAAGGGAACAAAAAAGAAAGATAATTGGTATTATATTGAAACAAATTCAGATAAAGGGTGGATATATATTAGTGATAACACACTTGAAGAAAGGGAGATATATACTTTACCAAATAATTCAAGGGATTTAGTAATTAATGAAAAAACAGAGATGTATTCATCTCCATTTGATAAGTTTAAGGAAAACGCTATTTTGCAACCACAAACTGTAGAGGCTATAGCACAAGCTGGCGAATGGTTTCAAATTCAAACTTCAAATGGAACAAAATGGATTCACTCGAACACCGCTAAATTTAAAGAAACAAAGTCCTCATTAATTCAAACAAGGTTAAATGCAAGCACTATATATGGTGTACCATATACAGAATGGATTGTTCCAAAGGGGAACGATAACATTCGTCCTGGCTATGCAATGAATGCAAAATATATTACAATTCATGAAACAGATAATGAGAGCCCTGGTGCAGGTGCGAAAAATCATGCCCAATATTTATATAACCAAGCAACAGGTAATACAGATCGTGCTGCCTCATGGCATTTTACAGTAGATGATAAAGAGATTTATCAACATCTTCCATTAGATGAAAATGGCTGGCATGCAGGAGATGGAACAAATGGAACTGGAAATAGACAATCGATTGCGATTGAAATTGCTGTAAATAGTGATGGTAACTACGATAAAGCAGTGGATAATGCTCGTAAATTAACCGCATATTTGATGAAAGAATTGAACATTTCTTTAGATCATGTAGTAAAACATCAAAATTGGAGTGGAAAAATTTGTCCATCAAAAATGATTAACCGAAATGCCTGGGGAGATTTTTTAAGTGGTACACAAGTTTATTATAATGCTAACAATAAAGATGATATAACAGGTGGCTGGTATGAAAAGGATATTCGTGAGTTAGCGGTACAAGGAATAATGGTAGGAGATGGACAAGGCTCGTATTGGCCGGATCGGCTGGTTACTCGTGGAGAATTTGCTACTTTGATTACCAGGGCTCTAAAGTTACCTGAAGGTACATCAAATTTTACAGATCTTCATACTACAAATCCTTCATTAATTGATGGAATCAATCGGGCGGCTGCAGCAGGGATCATTATTGGAAGAGGAGATAATATTTTTGCACCAAATGACACAATTAAGCGTGATGAAGTGGTCATAATGATTGATCGAGCATTGCATTATAAAAATATTATTGGAAAGCTAGTAGATTTGCCTTTTACTGATCAAAACTTGGCATATGATAAACAAGCTTTACAACGTGTTTATGGACTTGGAATTGTAAAAGGGAATGAGAAAAATGAGTTTATGCCAAGAGGTATAGCGACTCGTGGAGAAGCAGCGGCGTTTTTAAATCGAATGTTACATGTATTAAGTGACGGAAATAACAACAATGTAATAGGTACTGTTACTATAATGGGAAATGGAGTTAATTTAAGAAAGGGACCTGGAACCAATTATGAAGTAATTCGTAAATTAAATAAAAATGAAAAATATACTGTATACAAAGAACAAAATGGATGGTTAAGTATAGGGGATAATCAATGGGTTTATTATGATCCTAGTTATATTGTTTTCTCTAAAAATAAATAGTTTTTAGAGAAAAGTGTTTTATCAAAACCATTAGTTGTTGGAGACTTAGTAAGTATTAGCAAAAAAATGCTTCCTCACCTGAATGTATTCTTTTAATCAGGTAAGGGAGCATTTATTATATTTTTAATGAATTCCCTGAAAGAATTCTTCTTCCTCAAGCGTATGAAAAACACAAAGATGATCAGGAACAACTAAAGAAATAAAAGCTTCCCACTCCTGCAAAATACAAAACAGAATTTGAGTGGTTAAAAGAAGTGGATTCATTAGCTTTGGCAAATGCTCAACTACACTTGCAAACTGCCTATTAGCATTTCTTTCGTGGTCAAAATGACTTTCCAACATTCAAAAGCAAAAAAGACAGAAAGTCTTATACAACGAATGTAGTGAACGGAAATATTATATTGCTTAACGGTCATATCAAATTGCCAAAACTGAAAATGGTACGTATCAAACAGCATAGAGAAATACCACAAGACCATATAATCAAGTCATGTACGATTTCTATGACACTTACTGGTAAATACTATGTTTCCAACATGAAAGGGATATCGCAAGCACTTCATTTGGGGAAAAGTGGCGCTGATAATGGGGGGATGTTCACTTCTTTCTTAGCTTATAAATTAAACGAACAGGGAAAACAACTTGTGAAAATAGGCAAATGGTTTCCTTCCACAAAAACATGTAGCAATTGTGGAAATGTGAAAAATATGACATTGACTGAACGAGTCTATTCTTGTAAATGCGGTGTAAAGCTCGATAGAGATTATAACGCAGCTATTAATATCAAAAATGAAGCAATACGCCTTTTGGCATTAGGATAAATAACAATAAAATAACCTTTGGAACAAGGGAGTTAGCTCGGCTGTCTTAGGACAAATTCGTTAGCTATCAAAAGTAATGATTAACCGAGAAGCCCCCACTTTAAACATTCCGTTAGCAAGTTAAGTGGCGGGTAGTTCACGAAAGATTAATAGTCTGATATGATCCCCTTATAGTAGACAGTTGAAAGAAAGTTACTTTACTGTTTATTATGGAGGGGATTTTTTATGGGGAAAATTAGAAGAACTTTTTCAATTGATTTTAAAATGAAAGCTATTGAATTGTACTCACATAGAGGAATTGGAAGCAAATTAATTGGAAAGGAATTGGGAGTTACATATTCAGTTATAGATAGATGGATTAAAAAATATGAAAATGAGGGGATTCTGGGCCTACAAGAAAAACGTGGAAGATCTAAACAAACCAATGAAGTCAGTCAAGACGCTAGAATACAACGATTAGAAGCGGAAAACGCATACTTAAAAAAGCTATTAGCTACGAAAAAGGAGATGAGGTCAACAAAAGTAAATCAGTAGAATACGAAGTCATTCATACCTTAAAACAGAACTTTTCAATTGTATTGCTTT
The DNA here is from genome assembly GCF_001595725.1 of Bacillus thuringiensis. Lineage (GTDB taxonomy): Bacteria > Bacillota > Bacilli > Bacillales > Bacillaceae_G > Bacillus_A > Bacillus_A thuringiensis_K. The sequence continues at coordinate 65,951 of NZ_CP014284.1, read as the reverse complement.
GTGAAATTGCAGGTGTTTCAAGAAGTGGATATTATAAGTGGGAAAAAAGAATCAACGATCCCTCTGAAAAGATGAAAGAAGATCAATTTATCATGTCTAAAATAGTAGAATGCGAACGAGATCCAGATATAAATGGAAGCTATGGTTACCGAAGAATTTGTATATGGCTCAAAAAGTATTATGGTTTACAGGTAAATCACAAAAGAGTATATCGTTTAATGAGGAAAATGGGGATACAAGCTAAGATTCGAAAGAAAAAGTGGAGGCATTTTGGTTTAAAAGAACAAAGCGTCGTGTCGGAAAATCTGTTAAACAGAGAGTTTTCAACTACAAGACCAAATGAAAAATGGGTTACAGATATAACCTATCTTACCTTTAACAATAAGCGCATATATCTTTCCGTGATACTAGACCTTTACAATAACGAAGTTGTGGTCTACCAAATGAGCGAATACAACAATTTAAAATTAGTTACAGACATAGTCAATAAAGCCTTAAGAAAAAGAAAAGTCCACGAAACAGTATTACATAGCGACCGAGGTTATCAGTATACGTCAAAAAAATATAACCAATTACTTAAAAAGCACAAAATAACTGTGAGTATGTCTAGGAAGGGAAATTGTTACGATAATGCATGTATAGAGAGTTTTTTTAGTCATTTTAAGGCAGAATGCTTTTATAGACATACGTTTCATGAAAAAGCAGAAGTTTTTAAGGCTACTAAAAGATATATGGGCTATTACAATAACAAAAGATTTCAAAAAAGATTAAACAACCTTAGTCCTATTGAATTTGGAACTAAGGCTGCTTAATGAAAAGACACCTAATCCATTACTGTCTACTTGACAGGGGTAAGACCAAGATACAGAAATCATCTTCTTGATGTTGCCTAACTTTTTTTCAAAATGTCCTTTACAAAGGGTACAGATTAACTTAAAAATGAAAGAAGCCTCTAATAATTCTGGGCTTCTTTCGCTTTGATAAGGATAACTATCTTAATTTCATTGATGTTTTGCTTTAGTTATAAACTTAAATCTGTTACCTTCAATAATCATGAGGTTAAGTTTTTGTACAAAATTTTCACTTTGTGGGATCACAAAATATTAGCTTAATGAGCATGTATGGTGACCCAATTAAGGGAAGCTGATTATTTGCATTTGTGAATATATAGCTTTATTGGCAGAAAACAAAAAATTATTTATTAGTATTGTATCCTGTATAGAAAGGCATACCCTCTTCATTTTGGTTCGATAAGAGACTTGTTTTCCAATCTAATAAGTCTAATGAAATATTACCAGCGCAATTTATATTATAATATAGCATTAGGTTTAAATATATAAGTGATTTTACTCTTTTCAAAAGTATAAATTGAATCTTTATCAACTACTAATCATGATATCTTACTAAATGTCTGTTATTTGTTTTAATTCGTTTAGGGCTCCATATAGGGAGCCTTATTTATAAAGAAAAATATAGCTTATTAATAATATACTCATATGATAACATTTTAATTACTATATATTTAGATTGTTTCTTTTCTATAAAATTTCAAATGGAATTACAAATACAACATATTTCAATGCATACTTCCAAAATAATTAACAGTGAATTTTGTTTTGGTGTAGCTAAAAAGTAAGGAACTTTACTTTTTATTTTCTCTATGATAATCAGCCTTATAAAAAAGTTGGTATAACAATGAAATTAAATAGTATTTATTATTCCTTCTATCTTATTATCAAATACAGAAGGAATATATTTGATGATAAAATAGAAGGCTATGTAAAAGACGTGTTTGATAGGCTATCTAGGAATTAAAACATAACCCCGGTAGAGTGGAATTATTATGTTGAACATGTACATATCTTGTACAAGCGACACCCCAATACAGAATTAACAAAATTCATTAATGCTTAAAAGGGCAAGTTCTCGCTCCCTTAAAAGAGATTTTCCAGAAGAAAAAAGAAACTTTGGAAAGAGATGTTTTGATCAAAAAGTTTTTGCTTACTAACTACTGACGGTTCGTTTTTGCCCATACCCTCGAAAAGGGAGAATAACAAAAAATAGGGTGTTTTTTTAGATGGAGCGACAGAGTTACTTTCATTGACTGAAAAGGATGATTCAATAAATTTGAGCGGTACATTTTTAAACGAATTTGTAGTAATCATTTTGGTACGGTGGTCTGTATGACAATAGAACCTACATTAACGAGCAATAATAAGACGATTTTATTATCTTTTTAAATAAATGTTTTTGTACTTATGGTATATTATATTTACTTTCGTTTTTTACGAAGTTCCTAAAAAGTATGTAGAGAAGGTTCTAACTCTCTGGTTAGAACCTTCTCTTATTTTTTCGTAACAAAAGCTTCTTTTAAATTTTTGATCCAAACAGATTTATGTAAATCAATATGAGAAATCCAATTCCCTGATTCGTGAGAACCGACAAATTCATTATAAATAGGATGCCAAATAATAAGATATGTTTCATTTTCATATTGTATTTCATCAAATTGCCGCAACGATTTTCCAAATATATCGGATTGACCGATAGGTATCGCCCCTTTTTCTAAAATTTCTTTAAACTGTTTCAAAGGCTTCACACTCCTTAGCAAAGGTATATGTATATATTTTTTAAAGGATGTATTTTTTCCTCTTTTATTATTAAGATTATTTAGATGGATAATAAAAAAGCACGTTCTATTTTAGAACGCCAGAGTGTTGAGATACCCTTTAGGGTTCCCCCCCTAAATTCTTTTTTAATTTTAACGAAAGAAAAACATATAAAATGATAAAATTTAGAAAAATAGCTCTCCACCAGACCCTTTTTGATTAGGTGGAGAGCTATTTTTTTCATGTTTTGACAAGCTGCTGTGAGATAAGCTTGCATTTGGACAGACTTTAGCCCTCGAAACCGGGCATAGTGGTAGCCATGTAGTTCTTTGGCATCCGCAAAGCTTCGCTCTATAGATGAACAACGTACATTATACAATCTTTTTGAAGTGCCCCCCAAAAGTTAGACACGGTTATTTCATTAGGCAGCTTGATAAAAGTGAGTCCGGTATTGCACCGGGCTCATTTTTAATTTTGCCTTTATCCGTTTCGTATTATAATAATCTATATATATTTCTAATTCTATTTTAAAATGCTTTACACTTTCAAACTCTTTTATGTAGAGGAATTCCGACTTCATGATTCCAAAGAAATTCTCCATTACTGCGTTGTCGTAACAGTTTCCTTTTCGGGACATACTCTGCACAATACCTCTTGATTCAAGTGTACGGACATATTGTTTCATTTGATAATGCCACCCTTGATCTGAATGCATCAATAGTTGGTGATGTTCAGGCAAACGTTCTAATGTGTTCTCTAACATTTCTGAAACAAGTGAATATGTCGGTCTAGAACCAATTGTATAGGTAATAATTTCACCATTATACAAATCTAATACAGGTGATACATACAGTTTTTCTCCAAACAATTTAAACTCTGTGATGTCTGTTACCCACTTTTGATTCGGTGCATCTGCATGAAAACAGCGCGCTAAAATATTTGGTGCAATTTTACCGGATTTCCCTTTATGAGACTTATATTTTTTCATACGTACAACACACTTTAATCCAAGCTCTTTCATAATCCGCAGAACCTTCCTGTGATTCACTTTCTGACCACGATTCGTTAATTCATTACGAATGAGACTGTAAGCATAACGACCTTCATTTTCCTCATAAATTACTTTAATTTCAGCTTTTAAATCCGCATCTAAATCCGGACGATTCATTTTCTCTACTAAATCATAATACGTGCTTCAAATGCTTCGACTGCCCCGTCAGCTAAAGCTTGTTTTAATTGTTTATTTGAATCTTTTTTCATGGATGGACGCCCCTTTTTCTTAGATGGAAGGGCATCAATTCCCTGTGTTTTGAGTTGTTTTTTCCAAACAGAAATCGTTGAAGGGGCAGGAATGTTAAAGATAGCTGCCGTCTCAAATAAGGACATACCGTTTTCAATCATAAAGTTTAGTACGTCTAGTTTAAATTGTTGTGTGTAATTTGTACATCGTTTTAGAAAAGCTTCCACACCATTCTGTTTATATTGGTTTACCCAATTCAAAATGATTGTGTTACTTATACCGATCGCTCTAACCATTTCTCGATAACTTTCATTTCCGTTCAAATAACGTAGAACAATTTGTATTTTTTCATCAGCTGTAAATTTAGCCATAGAAAAACTGCACCTCCAATTGTTAGGCTGTGTCTAACAATTGGGGTGCAGTTCACCAGTAGAAATATACAGAAAGGATGGCGTTTTTTGTATGAATCTATCGATTCAAGATGAGTTTCATTTGTTTGCTGAAGAACTACAGCGATATCTATCTCCACATATTCTTCAACAACTCGCACAAGAGGCAGGTTTTGTAAAACATAAAAGTAAGTATGGTGCACGAGATTTGGCTGCCTTATGTATCTGGATTAGTCAACAGGTAGCAAGCGATTCTCTTACTCGATTATGTAGTCAGCTTTATGCAAATACAGCTACACTTATAAGTCCAGAAGGACTTGATCAACGTTTTAACCGATGTGCTGTTTTATTTCTACAACGTGTATTTTCCCTTTTAATCAAAAGCAAATTAAACGATTCGTCTCAAATCTCAAATCAATACACCTCTTATTTTCAACGTATCCGTATTTTAGATACTACTATTTTTCAAGTACCCAATCATTTAGCTTCTATTTATCCTGGTTCAGGAGGATGTGCACAGACAGCTGGTATTAAGATTCAACTAGAGTATGATTTACATAGTGGGAAATTCCTCAATTTTCAAATGGAACCAGGTAAAAATAATGATAAAACCTTTGGTACAGAATGTTTGGATACCTTACGACCAGGAGATTTATGTATCCGAGATTTAGGATACTTTTCTCTAAAAGATTTAGATCAGATGGATCAACGAAGGGTATTCTATGTTTCACGGTTGAAATTAAATAATAGAGTATATGTGAAAAATGAATCTCCAGAATTCTTTCGGGATGGGACAGTAAAAAAGCAATCTTTATATGCTTTACTTGACCTTGAACATGTCATGCATCAGATAAAACCAGGAGATACTTATGAAATTCAGAATGCCTATGTTGGACAACAAAAATTACCCTCACGGGTTGTAATATATAGACTCACATCAACTCAAGTTCATAAACGTAGGAAACAGCAAACTTATGTTGAAAAGAAAAAAGGGGTTACATACTCTGAAAAAAGTAAACGTTTAACAGAAATCAATGTTTATATTACCAACATCCCATGGGAAATTGTTCCGATGGAATATGTTCACGAGATTTACTCTCTACGTTGGCAAATAGAGATTGTATTTAAAACATGGAAATCTCTTTTGGGTATCAATCATTGTTACAATATTAAGCGAGAGGGTCTAGAATATCATCTTTATGGACAGTTAATCGCTATTTTTCTTTGTTCTTCCACTATGTTCAAAATGCGACAGCTGTTACTACAGAAAAAACAAAAAGAATTAAGTGAATATAAAGCAATTTATATGATTCAAGATCATCTGTACTTAGTATATGAAGCTATACAACAAGACACTCAAGAAGTATCAAAAATTTTTCTTCGTCTGTTTGATCTCTTACAGAAAAACGGATGGAAATCCCATCGATATGAGAAAAAGACAGTTTTTGATATTTTAGGCGTTGTTTATCAGTGCACTATATCCAATCTATATAAAAAAATTGCATAACTTTTAAAAATAAACCTTTTTAAGGTTTATTTGGAATGCGTATTTTTAAAAACAAATAAACAAAATATCAAGCATGTAGGCAACAAGAACGGAAGTTCATGGAATACCCAACCTTAGCTTGATGGGCATGGGGTCACCATACATGCCCATCAACTTAAGAATTTCCACTACCCCCAAGTACAGAAAAACGTTATTCTTTCTTAACAAGCTAGATAAGAAAGAATAACGTTTTTTATGAATCTCTCGATTCAAGATGAATTACAAACATTTGCTGAAGAACTAAAGCGATACATTACACCTGTATTTTTAGAAGAACTGGCAAGAGAAATTGGATTTATAAAACGAAAACGTAAGTTTTCTGGCTCAGATTTAGCTACAATTTGTATTTAGATTAGTCAACGAGTGGCTAGCGATCCCTTAGTCCGATTATGTAGTAGACTTCATGCAGCTACTGGTACTCTTCTTAGCCCTGAGGGCTTAAATAAACGTTTAAATACAAAGGCAGTTTTGTTTTTACAACATATTTTCTCTTTATTGTTACAACAAAAAATATGTGAACAAACTCAAATCTCTAACCAACTTTTTTCTTATTTTAAACGCATTCGTATCCTGGATGCCACTGTATTCCTAGTGCCAAATGCTTTAGAGAATGTATATCCCGGCTCTGGAGGATGTGCCCAAAAAGCTGGAATCAAAATTCAATTAGAATATGACCTACATAGCGGACAGTTTTTAAACTTTCAAATAGGATCAGGAAAAAATAATGATAAAACATTTGGTACGGAGTGCTTAGCTACCTTACGACCAGGAGATTTATGTATTCGTGATTTAGGCTATTTTTCATTAGAGGATTTAGATCAAATAGATCAACGTGGCACCTATTATATTTCTCGATTGAAATTAAACACAAATGTATATGTGAAAAATCCAAACCCAGAATACTTTAAAAATGGTGCAATTAAGAAACAATCGCAATACATACAAATCGATGTAAAACAGATTTTGAAGCAATTACAACCAGGAGAAACATTTGAATTAAAAAATGCTTATGTCGGTGATAAACAACAACTGTTTGCACGCGTCATTTTTAATCGATTAACAGAAAAACAACTTCAAAAACGACGAGATAAGATAGCTGAAAAAGAAAAATCAAAAAATAGAACGTACTCAGAAAAAAGTAAATTGATAGCGGGGTTAAATGTGTCGTGACGAATACACCTTGGGAATGGGTTCCGATGGAACAAGTACATGAATTATATACATTGCGTTGGCAAATAGAGATTATTTTTAAAACGTGGAAATCACTATTCAAGATAGATCATTATTCTACGGTAAAGCAAGAACGATTAGAGTGCCAATTATATGGGAAACTCATTACCATTTTCCTATGTTCCTCTACTATGTTTAAAATGCGGCAATTACTTCTACAAAAAAGAAAAAAGAATTAAGTGAATACAAAGCAATTGGAATGATCCAAGATCATCTATCTCTGTTATATCAAGCTATGCAGAAAGACACCCAAGAGATAACAAAGGTTCTAATCCGCCTGTTTACCCTACTACAGAAAAATGGACGGAAATCTCATCGATACGAGAAAAAGACAGTCTTTGATATTATGGGTGTTGTCTATGAGTATAATGGATTGAGAAAACAAAAGAAAGCTGCATAGTGAAAAAATGAAACCCGTTAGGGTTTATTTAGTATGCCTATTTTTAAGGAAATCAAATATTTTAAGAGCTTTTTAGTTTATATGAAAAAAATTCATTTTATTTCCGTTCTTAAGTTGATGGGCATGGGGTCACCATATCATTTCGGGAAAATTGTACGCTTAGACACATTTTAGACACAAAAGAACCGATTCCCTGTACGTTATGGAGTCGGTTAAGCATTTAGAAATAGTTTATATAATATGATACATTTTCCTAACTTCTTCTTGCTTAAAGGTTAAATAGTTTTAATTCAACATCTATTTCTTGATATGCCTATGGAAGCTTTGTGAAAATGTACTCTCTAGTTTAGTTGTTTTATAACTGTGAAAATTTTATGTCATTTTTTGTGGTTTTATTATTAATTATATATTTTTCTTATTTATTATTAGTATTAATGAAATGATTTTCTTATATTTAATACTATGAACTTGACAGAAAATAAATAAACTATACAATATTCTCTCAGAATGTTAAGTTTTGCTATTAAATGGTCTTAATATGTGACATTAGATATTCTAATAATGTATTAAACATTTTAAATAAAGGGGCGAAATTTATGAAAGTAAAAAAAACATTAATTACAACAGCTTTAGGTTTATCAATTTTAAGTTTTGGTGCTACTACTAATGCAAATGCTGACGAAATTAACACTGAAGACAAACAAGTAATAGTAGATAGTGATTCCATTCAAGATTCTAAGAAATCGGAAAATGGTTTTCTTAAAAATCTTAGAGCACCTAATAATACGTCTACAGTAACTACTTATAAACCACTTTTTGACAATCCATATGCTATTGCTAAATCTAGTTCAACTACAAAAGAAGATTATATTTATGCCAAAGCTAGAGCTTTTAAAAGCAATGGTTCATTAATTAGCTCAAAAGCTAACAGTGAAAATAAATCAAGTTTTGTAAGCGCTACCGTAACGAATAGTTCTATTTACTATGGTGGTGATTATGCAATTGGGAATCACACATATAAATTAAGTGGTTATAATGACGTTAATCATGAAACAAAAGCTTATTGGTAAGTAAAAAGATATGCGTCCTGCATATCTTTTTACTTATTAAAGACAAATTTAAAAAGGAGTATAAATGAAGAAATATTATCTAGTTATAATTCTGCTTATCTCGACCATTTCTTTTTACTTCATCTTAAATAAACCTACACAACACAAAGAAACTTTAAACAATATAAATACTAAAATTACAAAAGAACGGGAAAGAGAACAACTCAATACAGTTTCTTATGGTTTAAAAGATATAGACGGTAAACACATTGATAATGGTAGTGTAATTGAAATGAAAAATAATAAAGTAAATGTATATCTATCAATAAACCACAATATTGATGAAAATCGAGAATATGGATTAATTATTTTAGAGAATTATAAACAAAAGTCATTTAAGGTTGAGAAAAATATACAAGAAACATCAAAATACTTTTTTGATATGAATCCCTATAGTTCAAAAAAAATCAAAATATCTTTAAATGCTTCTAAAAGTGCTCATGAACTAACATTTCTATTAATAAAAAAACCTAACTATAAATTAAGAGATAATGATATAAATAAAGCATCAATCTTAGAAGAAATTCTAAGTATGAGATACGCAATTAAAAATCAAAACAAAATTGATATCCCCGAAGAAATACAGCCAGAAAGTATTTTAAAAGATGGATTTAATGAACCGTTATTTATTACAAAAAGTAAAGAAAACCTCCAAATTATTTTTTCTGAAACCGAAGAAAACGAATTGATGATATCTAATGGAAATGAAACAGATGAGGAAATGAAATACATTATACTAGCCTTTAAGGATTGGGAACAGAACGAAATAGTAAGCAATAAAGATATTATTTATACTACAGTTGCGCCACATACAAGACAAATTTTTAAATTTACATTACCTAAAGTGGAACAGGAAAGTAATTTTCAATTAATCGCTTTACCATTTCCAAATGAAGTTAGCAAAGATAATTATGTTAGTCAACAAGCATACGGCTCATTCAGAATGTTAATTCAAAATAAACCCTAAAAAAGATAAATCCTTAACTTAATTTCTAAATGCAAACTAAGTTGAGGATTTATCTTTTAAAATTTATTAATACTTTTTTCTTTTATTGTTTTCACCTTTCTTATTTGCATCTTTAATAGTTTTTATACTAGAAATCATAATAATAACAAAAATTATTCCTATAATACCAATCATACTACCCAAAATAAATCCCTCACTTTTTATAATAGAGATACAAATATAATAACATAAATATAGAATGCAAATCTTACATAATACATTCCCTTATTGTACTTGTATTTTATTGGATATCTTCCCATAATTAAAAGCTTCTATCTAGAATCTTTAACTTCTACTCTTTGCTAAAATCCTATTCCATAAAAAATCTCCCAACTGAGGATATAGATATCATCTGTCAACTCACTTTACTTGTGTACAGAAAATTGTACCTTTGCAAATAGATGGAGAAAAATCTCTAACCATAATAAATAGAAATATTTAACTTATTTTTCTCAATAAGTATATTATGTAGAGGGTGTTGCAAAACTCATAAATATTCAAAAATGAATGCATAAAAAAATCCGTTTTCCTGGAAGAATGATAGTAAACCAAACTATCAGTGGAAAGGACGGATTTACTAGTATGATGACCAATTTTGATCAGAATCAATCCATTTTACAAATTTTATTTGCATTTGTAGACAGTTTAACTATTGAAGGCGTTCCGCCTATTACAGGTCGTCCGCCCATCTGTAAAAAAGCTTTACTTAAATGTTTTTTTGTAAAAACGGTATTCCAAATCAATTCTTTGCGTAAATTGACTCGTTTTTTGCATCAATACCCTTTATTTCGTGTATCTTGTGGTCTTTCTTTTGTTCCTCATATATCAACTTTTTCACGTGTTGGTACTTGGTTTCGCAACGAAGGGATTCCGTTAATCCATAAACAAACTCTTCAAGAAATGAATTTAGGATTGATTCCATGCGTTTTAATTGATAGCACAGCTTTGCGAAGTAGTTTATACGATTCGGGGAAGTCTACTCGTTATGGTTGGTATAGGGGATATAAAGTACATGTCTGTTCTACACCAGAAGGTGTTGTATTGTCGTATGCATTTACAACAGCAAACGTACATGATATCAAAATGGCTCCTGTATTACTTCAAGATATACAAGACAGAAACGTGCTATTTTCTGTTGCAGATGCTGCGTATGATAGTCAGCACATTTATAAAATTGCAAGAACATGTAACATCTTTGCCATGAATCCAATCAATCCAAGAAATGGTGAACAAATCAAGAGTACACATCGCCGTGTATTGTCTCAGTTTGCACAAACCATCTTTAGAAAACAGTTGATGAGAGAGCGTGGAAAAATTGAACAACAGTTTAGTAATCTCAAAGATAAAGGGCTGGAACAGCCCCGTTGGTATGGAAGGAATCGCTATCTATTGCACGTTCAGCTAGTTTTTTTGATTCATAACATCACATATTTATTTTAGTTTTGCAACACCCTCTATGTATAAAATAAAAATTATAGCTAATATTTACTAGTTTATAGTATATAGTAGATATGCAGATATTATTTTAGAATTTAGAGGAGGTAACTTTAGATGAAAAAGAAAATTATGTTTACTGCACTGACTTCAACATTATTAGCTATTCCATTATTTTTAGGAGTAAATCATGAAACGAAGGTTGAAGCAAAATCTACTCTTGCGAGTGGTTTTTGTAAAAGTTCTCAAGCTACATCTTACATAAGTACATTTGTAGGTGATAAAGAAGAGTTTGAGGGCGTGGAATTTGAGGCAATAAAAGGACATCCAGATATATATTATTTACATTCATACGAAAAAGATGGATATGCACTTCTTGAAGGTAAAAAACCAGGAAAGGGCTGTCTAAAGGTTGTTGAATCTGATGGTGAAGTGTATTACTGGGATGTACTAGTTAAAGAAAGATAAAAATTAAATTTCTATTGCGGTAGCACCACACATCCATCAAGCTATAATTTTAAATTATTCCTAAAATGAAATATTTATCTTTCTATAGTAATCTATGAGCCTTTAACTCATTTTTTCGTTTTGGGGAACAATGAATTTCTTAGCTTGATGGGCATGTGGCGAGACTCCTAAAACACCTATAAAATTTTACATCTAAAAAATGAAAATATGCATATTTTCAAATCAAACAACAAAATTGTAAATATATAGGCTGCAATAGATGTGTAGACACTCTCCGAGTCTCCTAAGTATCTATTTTTCGATACGAAGTCTCTTTATAGACCTCGTTTTTTTTATAAATAATGAATTTATCTAAAATCAACTGACACCCTCAGAATCAAAATAAAAGTATATATTCAAAACACTGTAAATAAAGAAATTAGAACATCTTTAAACAAAAAATAGATCTAAACTAATTTTTTATATAAATACGATTATGATAGCTGTATACACAAAATTAAGGAAACTACTTATTAACGTGAAAATATTTGCATAAAATGAACATGTTTTCATACTAGAGAATGAGCATTAGTCCCCAATAGTATGAATATGTTAAATTAATGCATTATTTTCTATTTAAAAGAGGATAGCTACACTATAAATTTTCATAAAATGTTCAAAATATATAATGGAGTTGATACAGTGAATCTATTAAAAAAGGATATTCACAAAGTTGAAGAAATATGCTTGAGATTTGGTGTAAGTTTAGAGCTGATAGAAGCTGTTATAAGTAAATTGGGGTTTCAACAATGGCCTAAAAATAGTGAAGATAACCTGAGAATGCTTTATCAGTCATGGTGCAAAAATGTTCCGCAAGATAATATACATAAAAGGATTTATTTTGGAAATCAAATGTCAGGTCCATTACCAATTGGAAATCCTTCAGAATTCTTTTCGAATTTTTTAGAACATTCAACGGGAGGGACATGTTGGGGACATTCAATCGGTTTATACAGTCTGATAAAAATTTTAGGATATGATGTGCGCGCTGCGGCAGGATCGATGGTAGGGCTTACTCCACCAGAAAATGGTCCAAGTCATGGCACGGTCATTGTTACAATTGAAGATCAACAATATTTGGTAGATGGTATTTTAATGATTGAAGATATTGTTCCTTTATCCCAAGGACGTCCTTCAATCGGAGGACCTCTACCTTTTACAATCAAGATATATCCGAATTTTAATGATTTGTGGGATATTGTATTTCGAACGGGTCACAGTGAGAAAGAACTTACCTGTAGGTTAGAGATTGATAATGTCGAATTTTCATATTTACAGGAGCGTTGGGAAAATACTCGAAACTATAGCCCATTTAATAGTAGTTTATTTATTCGTAAAAACATTGGGAAAAAGGCTGTTACACTTAGTCGAAATAAACTTTTTCATTTAAATGAAGCTGGTAATATTACAGTTGAGGAAATAGTAACGAATCTAGAAAAGAAACGAATTTTAATTAACATATTTGATTTGAGTGAGGAAATTGTTAATGTAATACCGTTGGATGACCCTTAAAAAAATTGGACTTGTCAACATTTACTGAACACGAAGGGTTCTGTTGCAAATGTTTAGCTTACTCTTTAAAATTTTGCAACAGAGCCATAAATATTGGTTTGGGACTTATATTTAAAGGTAAAGCATCCAAAACGGTTGCTTTTTTCTTTGTTGTATAGAAATTAGACAATAAACGTATTTAGAGGTTAATTTAGGCATAATGAAGGCCAAGCATATATCATATATTGAAATGTAGGACAATAAACGTGTTCTATTTAATCCTAACGCTTCTTTTCCCATTAAGAGTATCTCTTGTTATGGATGCTCTCTTTTTATTGAAAAAATTGGACACTTGAATGTGGTTATAAACATGTAATAGCGATTATCTTAGGCCTACTGTGATTGGTTTAGCGTCTTATTTGTTGTTAAGGAAAGATAAGCGATATTAAAGTTACGGTTCATCTATATACCACTTGCATTATTGGAATTCATCTTTGCCGGATTCTAAGTATTGTACAGAAAATAAAAATAAGATTGAGGGTGTTGCAAAACTAAAATAAATATGCAATGTTATGAATCAGAAAAACTAACTGGATATGCAGCAGATAGCGATTTTGTCCATACCAGCGCGGCTGATCCAGCCCTTTATCTTTGAGATTGCTAAACTGCTGTTCAATTTTCCCGTGCTCTTTCATCAACTGTTTCCCAAAGGTTGTAGTTACAAAAAGTGATAACACATGGCGGTGTGAATTTTTAATTTGTTCGCCATTTCGTGAATTAATGGGATTTACCGGAAAGATATCAAACGTACCTGCAATTTTATAAATGTGTTGGCTATCATAAGCGGTGTCTGCTATAGAAAATAACACACGTTGGTCTTCTATGTCTTGAAGTAGTACAGGAGCCATCTTGCTATCGTGTACGTTCGCTGTTGTAAACGCGTAAGATAATACAACACCTTCTGGTGTTGAACAAACATGAGCCTTATATCCTTTATACCAACCATAACGAGTCGATTCCCCCCACTTCGCTTGTGAATCATACAAACTACTCCGTAAGGCCGAGCTATCAATTAAGACACAAGGAATCAGTCCTAAATTAAGTTCCTGAAGAACCTATTCATGAATGATTGGAATACCTTTTTCACGAAACCAAGTGCCTACACGTGAAAAAGTAGAAATATGAGGAACAAAAGATAAACCACAAGATGCACGAAAGGAAGGATATTGATGCAAAAAACGAGTCAATTTGCGTAAAGAATTGATTTGGAATACGGTTTTCAAGAGAAAACATTTGAGTAAAGCTTTTCTACAAATGGGTGGATGGCCTGTAATAGGCGGAACGCCTTCTAGGGTTAAACTGTCTACATACGCAAATAAAATTTGTAAAATGGATTGATTCTGATCAAAATTGGTTATCATACTAGTAAATCCGTCCTTTCTGGAGATAGTTTGGATTACTATCATTCTTACAGGAAAACGGATTTTTTTTATGCATTCATGTTTGGATATTTATGAGTTTTGCAACACCCTCAATATAAAACGAATTACTAGATTTTATATAAGAATTTTTACCTAGACTAGCTGTGATATTGAAAGTTGCTCTTGTTGAAGGTAAGTTTGATTCGTTTTGTGTTTCTCCTTTATTAAATTCTGAAGAAGTAGGTAGTACTACTAATTCTTCAGAATCGATAACTGGTTGTGAATGGTGTTGAATTGTACTAGCACTAGAACTTCCAGCACCAATACCTAATATACTTGCTGCCCCGATTACTGTAACTAAACTTTTCTTTAACATTAAAAATCCTTCTCCCTTTGTTAAAAATTTAAATTAAACCATCATAATTAAAAATAATATATAATATTTAACATTATTTTACAATAAATTATTTTTTGGAAATTTATACTAAACGAATTCCCAAAAGACATACAATGTAGAAAATGCGCAAAATCTTTTAATTATCATTGTGCGTCCACACTGACATCCACTACATTAATGTAGTGGATGTCAAAGATTATATTATCTTATTTTAATAATTTTTATAAAGAGGTCACTATATATCGCTATTTAGATAGGTTCATACAACATCAATTATTATAGAGTTTGTCTCTTTTTTATAAAGGTCATGTATAGAGAATTTAAAGATTTGCATGCGAGATAAACCCTATTTGGTTTCATTTTTTGGATTAGGTCGCTTGATTATTAGAAATGGTATAATTGTAAACGAGACCTAATTTATTAAAGAATCTTTTCTCTCATATCGATGAGATTTTCGCCCATTTTGCTGTAGGAGATTATACATGCGAATGCTAATAAAAATAAATTTGTACATAAATATAAAAAACAAAAGGCAAATTTTTTTATAGATGAGCTAGAAGCTGCAGTAGTCGAAGATCGTGAGGTACATGGAAAAAAGAATTAAAACCTAGAAAGGAAAGTGATACCCCTACCAAAAAAACGTATCAGTACAACTGAGCCAGATAGTAGATTTTTAATGAGGGATGGTTCTTGGATCATCTTAAGACTGATGCGAAGTACAATAGTATTACAGATACCTATGTAACGGCTGGAAATATGGCAGATTCCGAGCTCAGATTGATAAATTCAGATTCAAAATAAAAGTTGTCGCTCTTGATGCGGGCTATTTTACAGGCTATATCTGTAAGAATTTATCAGAAAGAAATATATTTATGGTGATGAGGAATCGCTGATTTGGAAAACAAAATAAAGAAGTACCGAAATACAATTTAAATATATAAAAGAAATGAATGTATTTGTTTGTCCAATGGGTGTATTTTAGAATATATGACAATGGATTGCGAAGGATATTGTCAATACAAATCAAATCCAGAAGGCTGTACTGTTTATTCACTACGTAAGGATTGCTTTTCAAAGAAACAAAAAGTTATGACTCATCGTATGTGGGAGAAATATAAAGATATCGCTAGAAAAAACAAACTAATGGCTACAAGAAAAAAGCTGTATAAAGTACGCGGTTCCACTATAGAGCGAAGCTTTGCGGACGCCAAAGGAATATATGGCTATCGATATGCTCGATTTCGAGGAATGAAATCTGTCCAAATGCAGGCTTATCTCACCACTGCTTGCCAAAGCATGAAAAAAATAGCTCTCCATCTAACCAAAAAGGGTCTGGTGGCGGGCTATTTTTATAAAGTCTATGATTTTATATGGTTTTCTTTCACTAAAATCAAAAAAGATTACAGATTGTTGGGAATCCCTAAAGGGTTCCCAACAATCTGTAATCTTTCGAGTGCTTTTTCGGGAAATACTTGATAAAGAAGTTTTTGATACATGCTTATGACATAATGCTTATACAATAAGAATAACACTCAAATAAAGGATAACATAATTATCAAAACTAAAAACACGATTTTTCCACTTTGCTAAGGGGGAAATTGTGTTTTTAGTTTAAATGTAGAAAAATTTAAATAGTAGTATATTTATTTTCTAAAGAAAATTCGATAATCCTTTACTCGTATGCATTTTCAAAAACCAGCGTAAAGCATAATAAATCTCTATTTTTCTATTCATTTTCCTATTTTGATGACAAAATAAAATTAGGGCGCCAACATAGATTGGCGCCGTTACTTAGGGGGAAGAAAATTGGATATATTTTAATTGCTTTATCGACTCCTGCTTATTGTCTCACACATTTGAAACGAAAAACACATCAAATTCTCCTTTTGCTAAAGGTAGATATATTGATTTGTGTATGCCATTGTATTTTCGGTGGTAATTCAAAATATCTTGACTGCACGATTCTCCCTATACCTTGCTAATTATAGAATATTTATAGGCTATGAAAGATTAGGAGGATTTTTTCGGTTTAACGCTCGCATTGTCATTTTGTCTCCCTAAATTTAAAATGACAATTTGAAAGGGAAGTTTTTTCTCTAAAAACAATTTTTCTTTGCACCCGTTATTTTTTACCGTTATGATTTTTTCTACATCAATAAATCCAGTTAAAGCTACCCCTCCAGATATACCAGTATGTTCACCTGGAGAAATACAACAACTTTCACATTCGATTTTTGTCTCAATTTGTTCGACTTCTATTTCATACCCATTTTCATTTTCTTGTTTCATTTTATTCACATCCATTCTGTTTAAGATATTATTTTTATACAATAGGATATGTGACAAAACTTCTTTTTGATCAAGAGAGGAGCCTACTATTTTACTAAAAGAAGAGCTCCATTAAGAGCTATAAAAAGAACTGTTTCCTTACAAGGGTGAAATCTTTTCTGGTAAGGAAAGGATGAAATTATTTATACAGACGAATGATTTGAAGATTTATCATAAAAAAGACGAGATATATGAAGAATGCCATATCTCGCCTTGATGTTTGTAGGAATTCTGTGGTTTTAAGATGCAATCATCCATGACAAGTAAAATGAGAAAAAAGAGAATAGATCTAGGAGAATGTAGATAGGGATTTTAGATAACAAAGAGAGTATTAGTCAAGATCGCGGTCGCGATCCCGGTCACAACAATCATGGCGTATTTTTTCAATATTAATCGCATCTAAACTCGTATAGTTTAGATTTCCACGACGATTAATCCAATATAAAAAGTCTTCATCGCCATCTTCTAAAAATCGAATAAATGTTCCTTCGCCATCTAGCCTATTTCCTGCAGAATAGACACGGATACGATCGCCTTCACATAAATGCTGAAATCTTCTTCTAGACATTCTTGTGTCACCTCATTTTTTGTTTTTAAACTACAGTATGTTATATGCAAAAGAAGGGGTAGAGGATTGGGCCTTTTACTACAAAAATACAAAAACATACTTATGATTGCATATGGAGATGTCAAAGTGCATGCATTAAAAATGGATTAGAAATGATTTCAAATAGGCAAAAGCCTATTCCAATGAAGAAAGATTGACATAGGCTATTGTATATAGAAGAAGGTAACGAGGAACATACTGTTAGGGTACACCTAACATAGAAGTATGCTTGTTTGAAGCATGTACATCTTGAAATACCAGTAGAAATATGGGGGAACATGTTATTTTAATAATTGGTAAAATCTTTTGTTAGAAGGTGAAGGCGTATGAGACAACAAAGAGTATGTGAGTGTAACAATTGTAGGAAAAAGGGTGAGAAGAATCATCTTTGTCAATATATAAAACGTGGGGATTGTATATGGGTCAGTTCCTTTGGAAGCAAGTTACAAAAGAGTGGTATTTTCCTGTTAATAAAAGATTCTTTTTTATTATGGTTTGATGAAAAACATCAATTAAATCAAACCAGTCTACAGGGGATCCATATTGAAAAAAGACAATAAATGAAGAAGGAGTCTCATTGTTAACGAAGTGTGTACATCTATCATGTACACATCGTAAGTCGTATGTTCTACCTGTATCTGGTAGGAAAGAATTGTCGCATGTGCAAGGCGTATATACACAAACATGTTTTGTTATATTTTTGAATAATTTGAAAATAAATATGTTATAATTAATATACTTTCGTGTGTTTTTTTTGCGAAATCCCTAGAAAGTATCGTAAAAAGTCCCTAACAATTTTGTGAACTGAACCCAAAAAATTAGACAAATATATTAAGCAGCTACTAAGGATTGAACTCTGTATTGCACGGGGGACAATCCTTTTAGTTTTGTTTTAATTCTTTTGTGATTGTAGTAATGAATATAAGTTTCTAGTTCTTGCTTAAATTGTTCCATACTTTCAAACTCTTTAAGATAAAGTAATTCAGACTTTAATAAGCCAAAGAAATTTTCCATGACTGCATTATCTAAGCAATTTCCCTTACGGGACATACTTTGGATAACGTTATGTTTTTTAAGCGACTGATGATATTGTCGCATTTGATAATGCCAACCTTGATCCGAGTGTAAAATAGGAGTTTCCTTATCATTCAAACATTGAAACGCCTTATTTAACATTTTAGAAACAAGGGAATAGGCAGGTCTATGTTCTATATTGTAAGCTATAATTTCTCCGTTATATAAGTCTTAAATGGGTGATAGATATAGTTTTTTACCATGTAAGTGGAACTCCGTCACATCTGTTACCCATTTCTCGTTTGGTTTTGATGCGTGAAAATTACGTTTTAAAATATTAGGAGCGAATTTCCCGACAGTCCCTTTATATGAACGATATTTTTTTAATCGAACAAGACATTTTAATCCCAGGATATTCATTAAACGTCGAACGGTTTTATGATTTAATGCATGGCCTCGATTACGTAATTCCAATGTAATACGACGATAACCATACCTCCCAAAATTCTCACTAAAAATCTCTTTAATTAATTCTTTAACTTTCTTATATTTATCTGGACGTTTCGCTTGTTTCATCCAGTAATAATACGTACTACGAGCGATATTAGCGACTTTCACAAGGTCAACGACCTTATATTTATGCCTTAATTCATAAATCAATTGCGCTTTGTCTTGGTCTGTGATGTTTTCTTCTTTTGAACTAAGGCATTCAACTTTTTTAAATAGTCATTTTCCATACGCAGACGTTCATTCTCTGCTTGTAGCGCTTCTATAGAACCTTCAAGAAATACTTCGTTTTGTTTTAAATGTTGTAGCTTAGCTTTTTCTTTGGCCATGGTTAGACGCCCCTTTTTCTTTGATTTTAGGGCATCTAATCCTTCTGTTTCATAAGCTACTTTCCATTTTCGGAGTGTTTCGCAAGAAGGAATATTAAAAAAAGCAGCTGTTTCTCTCAGAGATGTCCCATTTTCATTCATATAATGAATTACATCTAGTTTATACTCGAGAGGGTAAGTTGTATAGCGTTTTTCAAACGCCTTTTCCCCTGAAAATTCAAACCGTTTAATCCATTGATAAAGTTCTCTAGGATGAACCCCTATAGAATTAGCAATGGTTTTTCCGCCTTCCGTACCTTCTAGATATCGTTTTACTGCTTGTATTTTATCTTTTGAAGAAAATTTAGCCATAAAAAATGCACCTCCAATTGTTAATTATGTGTCTAACAATTGGGGTGCACTTCATTGTTGGGGACTTTTGTATGTTCCTTTTTAGACATTCTTTTAAGTTCTTTATATAGAAAGACTGAAGAAAGCAGAATAAGAAGTCCATCCCCTGATTCATGAGAACCGAAAAATTCATGATGCACTGGATGCCAAATATTTAGATACATTTCCTATTGATATTCTACGAGATTGAATTGATGTAATGTTGTTCCCTTTTGGTCAAACTGACCAATGGCGATAGCTCTCCTTGCATGAGTACTTCTCAAACTTCCATTACACATTGTATTCCCCATCTTTTTTATGTATATCTTTTGGGGAAAATCGTAATTTCTGCTTATGATGACAAGATTTTACTAAAATAAGAAGAGTGGAATATTTTACTCTATGTCAAACAAAAAAGCAATATATGTTTAAACGCGAAAATAATCATCATATCAACAATGCCCGGTACATAAAGATAGATGGGGGGATTTTTCGAAATGATTCGAAAAGGCTCCATTGATTCGATAGGAGGTGCACAGAAAAAAATGGAAGAACAATATGCATCGCAAGATCAGTCAGATGTAGAAGGTTTCAAGCGGAAGAAAAAACATACCATTCCCTTTCAATGTATGGTTTCTATTCCAACAGGGTTTCAAATTCAAAAACCGAATACACCAAAACTTGTTTATGATGTAAGCCATTTATCTATGGTAAAAGAGATGTGTAAACGAGTGATTGACGTAGAGGATTGTGGGCAAGTCGAAATCGATTTACATGTCTTAAAAATCAAAGGTGTCTTACCCTTTATTGTGAACGTTTCCATTGAGCCGCTTAGTATGGAACATGTGTATACCACAAGTGGTAGAGACACATCCCTATTTTTAAGTTGTCAAGAAACCGTATATGTGGATCATATTTTAAAATATAGTGTCGATCATGTCCCGTATTATGTGATTGATGGTCATCATATTCTAGTACGTGATGTCGTGATAAAGTTGTTGGAAGAAAACCCGCAAACGGCTCAAATATCAGGTGTTTTTTATTTTGATTATGCATAATTTCAATAGAAACAAAAACGTTCTCTTATACGGCATTCCCAAAAGCATCGCCACCTTTTTTATCATACAATAGTTCGTTCTAAGAAGAGCCGTAATATTTTTCTATCTAACAGGAATTTTATCATCTACAGAAGAATATTCTTATCATGGTAATGAGGAGAGGGATTGAAAGTCAAAAGATTACCTGATTTGTCATGTAAGAAAAAGGAATCGATCGTACAGGAAAGTCAAAAGAAAGTGTAAAAATTTTATATCTTGTGTATGTATAGGAGGAAAATAGATGAGTCCAAATAATCAAAATGAATATGAAATTATAGATATGGCACCTTCTACATCTGTATCCAATGATTCTAACAGATACCCTTTTGCGAGTGATCCAACAAATGCATTACAAAATATGAATTATAAAGAGTATTTAAGAATGTCTGAGGGATATGATAGTGAATATTCTGGCTCACCTGAAGTGCTTATTAGTGAGCGAGATGCGGTTAAGACAGCAATCAGTTTGGTAGGTACTATATTAGGAAAATTAGGAGTTCCATTGGTAGGACCGATTGTGAGCCTATATAGTACACTTATTGATGTTTTGTGGCCAGGTGGAAAGAGTCAATGGGAAATTTTTATGGAACAAGTAGAAGCACTTATTAATCAAAAAATAGCAGAATACGCAAGGGCTAAGGCACTTGCAGAATTAGAAGGGTTAGGAAATAACTATCAATTATATTTAACAGCACTTGAAGAATGGCAGGAAAATCCAAGCAGTACAAGAGTCTTACGTGATGTTCGGAATCGATTTGAAATCCTTGATAGCTTATTTACACAATATATGCCTTCTTTTCGGGTAACAGGTTATGAAGTACCATTACTTTCAGTATATGCGCAAGCAGCTAACCTTCATTTATTGTTATTAAAGGACGCTTCTATTTTTGGAGAAGAATGGGGGTTCTCTACAACCGCTATTAATAACTATTATAATCGTCAAATGAGTCTTATCGCGCAATATTCTGATCATTGTGTACAATGGTATAGAACTGGGTTAGATCGATTAAAAGGATCGAATGCTAAACAATGGGTTGAATATAACCGCTTCCGAAGAGAAATGACATTATCGGTGTTAGATATTATGACATTATTTCCAATGTATGACATGCGCACGTACCCAATGGAAACAAAAGCACAACTAACAAGGGAAGTATATACAGATCCAATTGGTGCCATAGGAGCGCAAGGTTCTTGGTATGACTCAGCACCTTCTTTCAATACTCTGGAAAGTACTTTTATAAGAGGAAAGCATCTATTTGATTTTATAACTAGACTCTCTATATATACAGGGCGAAGCTCATTCAGTGCTAGTAATTACTTAAAAAAATGGATAGGGCATCAAATATCCTCTCAACCTATAGGCGGCAGTATACAAACTCAAACCTATGGCACTACGAGTGGCAGTTCTGTTATTGCTACGCAGCAAATTGGCTTTACAGGTTTTGACGTTTATAAGACTTTATCAACAGCGGGGGTTCTGTTTGCTTATACTTCGAAATATTATGGCGTATCTAAAGTTGTTTTTGATGCGATATATCCTGACAACAAGTATAAAACAACATTTACCTATAATCCTGGATCTGAAGGTATTGGAGCGCAAGAAAAGGATTCAGAAGTTGAATTGCCACCAGAAACATTAGATCAACCCAATTATGAGGCGTATAGCCATAGATTGAATTATGTTACATTTATTAGAAATCCAGATGTACCAGTATTTTCTTGGACACATCGGAGTGCGGATCGTACGAATACAGTTTATTCAGATAAAATCACTCAAATACCAGTTGTAAAGGCCAGTGACGGCCCTAAACCTTCCGCTAACGAAGTTGGACACTATCTTGGTGGAGATCCAATATCATTTAACTCTTCTGGTAGCACTGGAGTGATAAGGTTAAATATAAATTCACCATTATCCCAAAAATACCGTGTGAGAATTCGCTATTGCTCTTCAGTTGATTTTGACTTAGATGTAGTTCGTGGAGGCACTACTGTAAATAATGGTAGATTTAACAAAAGCGCGCCTAACGTCGGATGGCAAAGTTTGAAGTATGAAAATTTTAAATTTGCAAGCTTTTCTACACCTTTTACATTTAATCAAGCTCAAGATACATTAAAAATAAGTGTAAGGAATTTTAGTTCAATCGTAGGAGGCAGCGTAGTTTATATAGACCGAATCGAGCTCATCCCAGTAAATGCAACATATGAGGCAGAACAAGATTTAGATTCGGCAAAGAAAGCAGTGAATACCTTGTTTACGAATACAAAAGATGGTTTACGACCAGGGGTAACGGATTATGAAGTGAATCAAGCGGCAAACTTAGTGGAATGCCTATCGGATGATTTGTATCCAAATGAAAAACGCTTGTTATTTGATGCAGTGAAAGAGGCAAAACGACTCAGCGAGGCACGTAACTTACTACAAGATCCAGATTTCCAAGAGATAAATGGAGAAAATGGATGGACCGCAAGTACAGGAATTGAGGTTGTAGAAGGAGATGCTCTATTTAAAGGGCGTTATCTACGCCTACCAGGTGCGAGAGAAATGGATACAGAAACGTATCCAACGTATCTGTATCAAAAAGTAGAGGAAGGTGTATTAAAACCATACACAAGATATAGATTGAGAGGGTTTGTCGGAAGCAGTCAAGGCTTGGAAATTTCCACAATTCGTCATCAGACGAACCGAATTGTAAAAAATGTTCCAGATGATTTATTACCAGATGTACCTCCTGTAAACTCTGATGGTAGAATCAATCGATGCAGCGAACAAAAGTATGTGAATAGCCGTTTAGAAGGAGAAAGAGGATTACCAAATGGGAATCGTTCTGCTGAAGCGCATGAATTCTCTCTCCCTATTGATATAGGAGAGCTGGATTACAATGAAAATGCAGGAATATGGGTTGGATTTAAGATTACGGACCCAGAGGGATATGCAACACTCGGTAACCTTGAATTGGTAGAAGAGGGACCATTGTCAGGAGACGCACTAGAACGCCTGCAAAGAGAAGAACAACAGTGGAAGCTTCAAATGACAAAAAGACGTGAAGAGACGGATAGAAAATATACGGCAGCAAAACAAGCGGTAGATCGTTTATATGCAGATTACCAAGATCAACAATTGAATCCAAACGTAGAAATTACGGATATTACTGCGGCCCAAAACCTGATACAGTCCATTCCTTATGTATATAATGAAATGTTCCCAGAAATACAAGGGATGAACTATACGAAGTACACAGAGTTAACAAATCGACTCCAACAAGCGTGGGGTTTGTATGATCAACGAAACGCCATACCAAATGGTGATTTCCGAAATGAATTAAGTAATTGGAATACAACATCTGGTGTAAATGTACAACAAATCAACAATACGTCTGTCTTAGTCATGCCAAACTGGGATGGGCAAGTTTCGCAACAGTTTACAGTTCAACCGAATCAAAGATATGTATTACGAGTTACTGCAAGAAAAGAAGGGGTAGGGAATGGGTATGTGAGTATCCGTGATGGTGGAAATCAAACAGAAACGCTTACGTTTAGTGCAAGCGATTATAACACAGATAGTGTGTATAATACGCAAGTGTCGAATACAAATGGTTTGTACAATGAGCAAACAGGATATACCACAAAAACAGTGACATTCATCCCATATACAGATCAAGTGTGGATTGAGATGAGCGAGACCGAAGGTATGTTCTATATAGAAAGTGTCGAATTGATTGTTGACGTAGAGTAATGGTAGTACCCCTCCAGATACAGGTTTCATCTGGAGGGGTTTTTTTCTGAAAAAGGGCCTTTTGTAGAGAAGAATCCGATTATTTTATTACGATTATATATTTTGGATAGATCATGGTACCTTGCAATAGCAATTGTATGATCAGCTCTATTGCAAATACAATAGAGCTGAGAAAAAGTAAATACTATTTTCACTACGCATCAAATTCCTTCGCAAGTTTCTCATGAATGAAAGAGAAAATTTCCTTTTGTACTTTATTGAGATCTTTGTAATAAAGGAATGGTATTCACACAAATGACTGGTGTGGATACGTCTGTAATCCCCGAAATATTTGTGATAATAAGGTCGAATGTTTCGGAAACTTTTTTAAAAGAGCTGAGATGTAAGACGTCAATCGTAGATAAGCGAATTAGATGTCCCAATTGATACTGCATAATATTATGAATAAATAAAGTGTGTTCCGCATCTGAATCAAAAAATTCCTACATGAAGAACCGGAACCTTCTGTTTTAAGGCGTGTAATAAGTTTGTCCAATGTATGATTAAAATATATATGTTTCCGTAAAAAAATGCGCGTTCCATTTGAACTGTTCATGAAATTGAAAGTGAGTTAATTCTTCTTTTAAAAGCAAGACAAAGTATGAGAATTCGTGAGAATGATGTTCGGAAAAGAAACGTCTTTTCTCATGTAAAATAAAACGTCCATAATTCATCGTTTGTAAATTGTATAACTCCAAAATGATTTTTTTTTCATTTTGGAGGGGAACATGTAGTTTGTCTGAGAGTCTTTGCAACAAGCTTAAGATTTCAGGAACGATTTTCCATGCATCATTTGATTTTTGTTGTACCATATTTTCTAATTGTTCATACGTAAATGCATAATGATGATTGAAAAAAATAGAAAAGAGTTGATAAGCAGTCTCATGATTAAACTCAAGAGAAAAGGTATCCCGGAACAATTGACAAAATGGGCTGTTTTCAAAAATACTTACATCCAAAGGATTAAAAAAATCTTCTGAAACGGCTTTCATATGATGGTGTTGTAAACGAATCACATTCACCATTGTCCAATACCGAATTCGTATGAGGTCCGGAAAATTTAATTGTATTTGATTTTTTTGGGTGACATACAGAAAGAGTTGATCCAGTACCTGTAGTTGCTTTTCTTGAAAAGGGGTACGAGTCACACCATATTTTTCATAAAAATAGTGAACCATAATACTCCTAATATTTTGTTCATTTCCCATGATTTTGCAAGGGTTTGTTGAAATGTATATCTCATATTGTTTGAGATACACATTCCATTTTGTGATAATCCGCCTCAAAGTGGAGGTACTAAGAAATAATTCCTCCGCGATTGTCTCTATATCATCACTTTCATCAAAAAATATCCGTTCGATAAAGGAGAACTCAGGACTTAGAGATAAAATCTTTTGATAGATAAAGTCAGCAGAATATTGAGAAGGGTAGGTTAAACGAACCCCTTTTATAGATGTTTCAATCTGAAAAGGTTGAAATTCTTGATTCATACATTTGATATCCTCTCTGAGGATTCTTTCGGAACAATTCAGTCTTAGAGCGCACATCCCTAACGTATGCCATCCATCTCGTTCGTATAATAGTTCTAAAAATTGTAGTTGTCTGCGTAAATTGCTATTTAAAAGAGAACGCATGAGTAGACACCTTCCTTCATTTTTAAAATCGTACATAAAGCTATTCAAATCATGCCGACCATAAGGCGCTTTATGAAAGGGACTGTATGGATTCTTTTGTTATAATTATAAAGTAAAAAGCCCCAAAAGAAGAAACTATAGGCGGCTTGTAGTTCCAACACCTTTTCAGACGTATATAAATAAAATATCAACTTGTTTTTGAGTCATGATAGACACCATGCATAAAAACCGGGAAAGATAAATGATAACCTGTATAGATTATGATTTAGAAATGTTTTATTTATATATATTGTTTAAGGTGTTTTTATTTTGGTGTTTTTTGATAATACGACAGGATGTCGAAAAAGGAATACTAATATGAAAAAGAGGTGGTTGTATTGCTTTTCTATCTATTAGGTTTGAAAGATCCGTATACAAAAGAGCATAGTAAAAGGGTAGCTATATATGCCACCATATTGGCGAAGGAGACAAAAGAATATAATCAAGATGCTCTTAACTATTTGTATCTCCGACAGAAGGCTATTTCCTCAAAAATGTGAAGGTGTGAAACACCAATTTTAAGTAGGATAAGTAATGGATAAATTTAAAAACAGAAAGAGGAGAGTAATAATAGCTTTTCTACCGTTTATCAATATACGCTTTTTAGGCTTAGTCTGCCTCAATAAACTGAGAATAATTTATTAATTGAAGAGAAAGTACTCAAAAAAGTACTTTCTCTTTGGATGGTTCGATAAAAGACAAGTTTCCAATCCAATAAGTCTGAGGACATAATACCAGCGCATCTAATATTATAATATAGTATTGATTTTTTTGTATGATTTATTTTACTCTTTTCAAAAGCAAAAATTGAAACTTTATTATCTAGAAATTGTGATATTCTATTGAATGTCTGTTATTTGTTTTAATTCGTTTGGGGGGCTCCATGAATGGAGTCCTTTTTTTATAGAGAAAAAAGCTATCTTATTAAAAATACTTACATAAGAAACCGGCCAAATTATTCAAAGTGTTTTTATATAGAAGTACAGGTTATTTGTTATTGTATAGTACAGAAGCATTAGAAATGAAAGGAGGCACTCATTAAAGAACTTAGTGTAATTATATTATTTATATTTTTGTAACATGATTAAAGCTTAATATTGAACATAATTGATATAATAGTTTAAGAAGGGATGAAAATATGAATTTCGAACTAATAATAACAGCATTATTAAGAGAAAATATTCATTATGAAGATAGCCTGCAATTAATTGGTGGTTATATTAATAAAATCATGCTTCAAAGTGAGAACTTAAAAGCTTTGCATAAGAGAAAGGGGTATAAAAACTATGTATTTAGCAATTTTTATCCATCTGAAAAAGATAAAATATACAAAAAAGACCGTGTGTATGTAATCCGCTTGAAAAGCTTGGATTATAGATTTCTTAAGGATTTAAAAGAGTGTTTGCCTACAATTAAAAATTATTCTATACAATGTTTATCATTAGAACTTAAACAATTACCACAAAAACACATAGTTGATCTATATACGATTACTCCAGTTGTTATAACGGTGGATAATAAACCATTTTTACCAGAAGATAGTTTAGATGTATTGTGTAATAGACTACAAGCCAATTTAGAGAAAAAATATAAAGCCTTTTACGGGGAGGAGTTATTTACGGAATCATTTATTCAACGTATTGAATTTATTAACCGTAAACCTATAAAAACTAACTATAAAGGTATTAAGTTACTGGGGAATAAATTTAAAATTACTGTGAAAGATGATGAGAAATCTCAATTGTTAGCAAAGGTAGCGGTAGGAGCAGGGATAGGTGAAAAAAATAGCGCACTTGGTTGCGGATTTTGTTTCGCTAATTACCTATAGGTGGTGAGATTGTGTTAATAGATTTAGTTAAGAAATTTCAGATTGCTATTAATAAAAATCCGAATATCGTATTAGATAACTATAAGTTAAAAAATGGACTTTATATTAGATTTAATGTTAACAATACGTTTGAAGAGAATGTGCAAAATGCAAATCAAAATATCTATGTTCATACAAACCAACCAGGTGAGATTATTGAAAGAAGAGACCTTTATGAATGGTTTAAGATTAGAGATTTTTATAGTAGTATGCTGAATGATGATGCAAATAAATTAATTGATCTTCCAGGTAAGAAGGTACATAGTACAAATCCACTTACATTTTTCATGAAGGAAGAACTGTTAATTGGTGAAAAGAAAATATATACTGCAGAACAACTAGCTATATGCATTGAAGAATTCTATTCGAAATTACAAAAATCCTCAAAGAAGTTTTTAGATGCATATCCAATTACAACAAAGTCAAAGGAATTAAAAAAGAAGATATTAAAAGAACGAGAAGAATTCTTTTATAGGTTTTATCCACATTTAATGAAGGTGTCAGAAGATGCAGAACGGATACAAAGAAATGATGAATATAAGAAGTTCTTGAAAAAGCATATATCTGAACTTATTGAATTGTTCCATACGTTGAAAGAGCAATATGGATTTAAAAACTATATAAAAATTTTCTTTGATGAAAAAGAAGACATTTATAGAAATGAATATGGGTTATATATATTACCAAGAATTTTTACTGTTGACGCATATAATTATGCTAATTCCACTTCAATTATTGGTTTACCAAGTGGAGACATGACAGTAAATAGTAAAAAACCATTTTTACAGTTAAAGACATTAAAAACTAACGTACCTTTGCGTATTCCAATAGATCAAGCAATAGCAAGAAAGGATTTCTATTCTTGGCTTGAGGCAAAAGGGAAATTTAAAGTGCATGTATTCCCGACTGACACCATTTTCACTTCCCAAGCATCAAAAAAATCGGGAACCTATCATATTCGAATTGATAAAAGTGGCAGCATCGATTTTTTTGAAAATGTACCATTTTCTGCTACAGATAAGTTAAATAAAAATGGTTTAGAATTCAAAAATGTATTAAACATTAAGAGAAAAGTAGATGATATTGTTAGTGTCAGAGCGGATTATAGTGTGAATACACGTAAAGAATTGCAGAGTCTTATTAATAAGTATTTTTTTAGAGGGAGACTGCAAGGAGAGTTTTTGAATACACAACCAGAAATCAATGGAGATGATTTTTCAAATAATATGTTAACGTATTTTCTTGAAAGTAGACAAGCCTTTTATGATTTCTTTGTAAAAGGGACCGAAAAATCATTACGAGAAATAATTGATAAACTTACCTTAAATCTAATTGAAGAACGTCTATATAGAACTATTGAAGGACCCCATATTAAGCATCTGGCAGAAGCGTTTAACTTACGTTTGGCGCTTTTAAAATATTTTCGTATAAAAGGAGGGGATGTAATGGCAGATTGCATAAGTAATGTTAGCAATATTTTAAAAGAAAAAGTTAAAAGTACAGAGTTGGTTGTTTGTGAAAGTGACCAAGAGTTTTATTACTTAGCTGGGCAACTAGGGTACTATTTATTATCACAATCGCATGTAAAATCCAAAACAATAGGGATGTTTGAGCCTATTCTACGTGCTAAATATGCACATCAATTAAAACGTCTTTTAGAAGATCTACTAATAACATACGGGCATGCTATTAGTATGAAAAACACTCCTTTTAAAAATGCCTTTGGAATGGTTATGGGATTTGAGACAGATGGAATAAGCAAAGGTGAAAATAAAAATATATTATTGGCAGGTTTATTAGCATGTAATATGTTTTATGAAAAATATGAAAAAGGAGTTGTGAAAGGTGAATAAATGGGGGAAACGAGTATATGGAGTGATTGGGGTTTCAAGTATTTTGTCAAACTGGAATGCTGATTTTACAGGTAGACCAAAATCCACGAGTGATGGGACCTTGTTTGGTAGTGATAAGGCATTGAAGTTTAGTATGAGAAAATACTGGGTTAATCAAGGGGAAAAAGTGCTCTATATTAAATCTTATAAGATAAATCCTAAAGAAGGGAAGATGCAACCAAAAGAATTAACGGAGCGTTATCAAGAAATATTTGATACAGAAATTTCAAAGAAATCAAAGACTGTAGATATATTAAAAAATTTGTTTTCATCAATAGATGTGATGAATTTTGGTGCAACATTTGCGGTAGAAGGCCAAAATATTGGATTAACGGGTGTAGTCCAAATTGGTCAAGGAATGAATAAATATGAAGATACTACA
The DNA here is from genome assembly GCF_001595725.1 of Bacillus thuringiensis. GTDB lineage: Bacteria > Bacillota > Bacilli > Bacillales > Bacillaceae_G > Bacillus_A > Bacillus_A thuringiensis_K. Next base: position 35,332 of record NZ_CP014284.1, on the reverse strand, counting down.
ACTGAAGTACAAGATATTTTATCTCCGTTTCGTAATTCTAATAAGGAAAATGCTGATGCATCAAGTTTTGGGACAAAAATTGTGAGCAACGAAGCTCATTATTTTTACCCGTTTTCTGTAAATCCAAATAACTATGATGAATATACAAACTTCATTGATGGATTTAATGGATATACAGAAGAAGCATATATGAAATTTAAGAAAGCCTCATTAATTGGAGCAACTGCACTTAACACGAATAGTAAATCTGGTTGCTATAACAACTTTGCCCTATTTGTAGAATGTAAAGAAGATGAGCCTCTATATTTACCACAGTTAGATTCATATATTGAATTTAATAAACAAGAAACTTTGTTCAGTATAAATCTGAAGAAAGTAGAGGAACTAATAAAACCGTTCCAAAAAAAGCTGGAGAATATTGAAATTTATTATAATCCTCTAACTATGTCTATTATTACAACTACCGATATGTTCGTACGTAAAAATATCTTCACTGAAGAAAAACTAGAAGTACTATCAGTATAGGAGTGAGAATATGGAGGCTATAGCATTTGAATTGAAGGGAAGAACCGCATTTTTTAAAAAACCAGATGTAAACTCTAATATTTATTTTACATATAGTCATATCCATAAAATTGCGCTATATGGACTATTGGGTGCGATTATTGGTGCCGGTGGATACACACAACAGCAAAAAAGTATAATAGATGAAGGGAACTCTATTTCTAATCAATATCCCGAATTTTATCAGTTGTTAAATAAATTAAAGGTTAGCATTGTACCACATGGAGATCGTGGGTATTTTTCAAAGAAAATCCAAGTATTTAATAATACTGTTGGATATGCAAGTAAAGAAGCGGGAGGAAATTTAATTGTTCGCGAACAATGGTTAGAAAAACCACACTGGACAATTTATCTCTGGAATAATGGGGATTTAGAAGAAGAAATATTTAATAGGTTGAAAAATCGCTTAATTTTTTCCACTTGCAAGTATGCTCCGTATTTAGGTAAGAATGACCATCCAGCTAATATAGAACATGTTCGTCTTGTCGAGTTGGAGGAAGTAGATGAGTTGTGTGGGATTGAGTCATTGGTTTATTTAAAAGATGTTTATTTTTCAACAAGGGGGACATATGACAATACCCCAATATATTATTTCGAAGAACTTATACCTATTCAATTAAACTCTGAATTGAATTATTATGAATTTAGTGAGATTGTACACACAAATCGAAAAATAAAACAAACGTCTTCTACATTATCTGCTTTTCAAACTGAAGGACGAGTTATTGCATTCATTTAAATAATTGTGGGCTTTTTAAGAAGCTTATTTTATAGTATTAAGATATTATAAACAAGGAGGAAGATGCTTTAATATTATTTTCAAAGTGGTGAATGTACTTTTAATAAGATTAAAAAAGGATATGAAATATATATGAGTATGAAATCTAGGTTTATAATATCTTTTTTTGAGTCCTCATTTTAGAGGAAATGTGCTAAAATCTATAAAATCATTTATTTTATTTTAGTAATATGTTATAATTTATGAAGTTATTTAAAGATTAATTTAATCAAGTTAAACAGAAACATATAATGTATTTAAACTAGGTTAACCGTATAACCAATTAAACTTAGTTAAATTTAAACTGAAACATTCGATGTATTTAAAGAAGGAAGTGAAATTTGCTGGCTCAGATTTTAAGCTATGATCCAGGAAATTTCACTTATAAAAATTCTGAATTTTTATAAGTTTAAGATATAATTTATGATTTTGTTATCTAAATAATTTTTTCTTAGTCGTCATACATGAAGTTATTTACTAATGTAGAAATAACCGATAAAGATTTCTCTAAAAACTTATTAACCCAGGATAAACAGTCCACTGCATCTTTTATGAAAATTTTCTTCAACAGAAAAAATCCAAACGGTGAAACGATATTTAGATGATACAGAGGTTGTAGAAGTAATTGCTAAATCTATAGAAGTTACTCCTAGTGTACTTTATGAGTGGATTAGACGATTAAATCTTCAGGTGAAAAGGCCTTTGAAAAGTGGGGTACAGATATTACGAAGTTTAAGTTATTTGGGGAGAACTTATACCTATCACCAATGTTGGATTTATTTAATGGGGGGGACCGTCCCATCGCTATCAAGCTAACAAAACTAAATTTCCTTAAAATGAAAAAATACGCTATTCTTTCTGTAGAATCATAGGAAAGGATGGCGTTTTTGGCATGAACTTATCGATTTTTGATAAATTAGAGTTGTTTTCTAAAGGGTTACAACGATATATGTCACCTGGAGCTTTAGAACAATTAGCTAGAGAAATGGGATTTGTTCAACGAAAAAGTAAATATCGTGCACATGATTTAGTAGCTCTTTGTGTTTGGTTAAGCGAAAACATAGCAAACGCTCCATTGAAACAACTATGTAGTCGATTAGAAGCTAACACAGGTATTTCTATGAGTCCAGAAGGACTCAATCAGCGCTTAAATTCTCAAGCTGTACAGTTGTTGCAACAAATCTTAGCAAACTTAATTTACCAACAATTTTCTTCTTCTAGCAAGATTCCAATTTTGTATACAAACTATTTTCGACGTAACAGTATAATGGATTCTACACATTTTCAAATTCCAGATAAATTCACCTCTACATATCAAGGTTCAGGTGGTAGTGGTCAAAGTGCCGGCGTAAAAATTCAACTAGAGTATGATTTACAAAGTGGCCAATTTCTTCATGTTCATTTAGGATCAGGAAAACACAATGATAAAACTTATGCTTCTACTTGTTTAACATTCCTTCAACCGAAAGATGTATGTATACGTGATTTGGGATATTTCGACTTAAAAGATTTACATACTGAGGGTGTTGTGACATTGTAGATTGTCGAACACGTCGTAGCTTCTGTAACACGGATACATTTAATGGACCTTTTAAAATTAATTCTCTAACTATCATTAAACGCATAGAATGTCCAAGCGTCCGCAATATATCTGCAGGTCTCTCGTAATATAGAAAGCTTTTGGCATAATCACTTCTCCTTTTTTAGTGTGAGTTTTCTACATCCTAACATCATCTATTTGTTTGGCAAATGTTTTAGATACACAAGGGCTCGCTTCAAGTACTTATGTTATCATAACTATATCATTCCCAAAGAAGCTTCCTATGTCCTCTTTGTATTTTACATTGCTTCCAATTTATCATAATAAATACCCATTTAGTTCTCTCTGTTTTATATTTTCTGGTACTTCCAATTCCTATACAAACGTTTCCTCCAAGCAGTTTTTACTACTTTAATCTGCTGCGTAAAGACCGGGGTTTGAAGTTTTGCTTATTTTAGCCTAGTGACAGGAAAGCTGTTCTAGGTCCTGAAGCTATTAAGAATCCCTTTTTTGTATCTAAAATCCCAAAATAAAAAGATAAGATTCGGGAACACGCTCTTATCTTTAGTACAAGAAGTGAACAAAAGGATAACCATCATATTTATATTATAATTTATTTTTCGTTAATTTTAAATATTGGAGCCATACTTAAGAAGTCTATCTATAATGAGAAATTTATCAAAAAATGAGGTCTGTGTAGTAATGATACAAGAACAGCAATAACTCCTAATTGTATAGTAAGAGCAATTTAACCACGCTGAATTGCTTAACTTCGTTATCAAAAACAAATTAACTTTATCTCCCCTTTATAATAAAATTACTGTGTAAAGGGTAGGTGGTTTTATGAATTCATATATTTACGGTTATGCCAGGGTAAGTAAAAAAGCAGCAAGATTTAATTCGTCATATCGATATGTTTCAAAATTAGGGGTCTGTGTAGTAATGGAACAAGAACGGCAATAAGACTTAATTGTGTTATCAAAAATCAGGGTTTTTGATAATGATAAAAACTGTGTTAAATAAAGCTTGGATACGTTAATACTACGTTATCAAAACTATTATTGTCATCAAATTAACAATAACAACTGTTTTTGATAAATTTAATAAATATTGAGTTTTTGATCATTAAGATATTTCTATTTTTAATAAAAACCTTTATTGTTAGCGATGTTGTAGCAAAAATATAAGTTATTGCCGTTTCTGTTCTGTTACTACACAAACCCCAATTATAACTGTACCGAAATTTTGACGAAAAAATAACAGGAACAAAAAGTGATCGACCAGAACTTAACCGATTAAAAGATAAAACTAGATCTGGTGATACGTTAGTGGTAGAAAGTTTTACTAGATTGGGACGAAGCACAAAAGATTTAATTGAACTAAGTTGAGTATTTTAAGAATAAAGGCGTTAAACTGATTAGTATTAAAGCACAGTTTGATACTAATACACCTCAAGGAAAACTAATGTTAACTGTATTTCAAACATTAGCCAGTTTGAAATAGACTTAATTGCTCAACGTACTCAGGAGGTGCTTGAAAGTGCAAGAGCAAGAGGGAGAGTCGGTGGACACCCTTGTGTTAAGGATCGTTTCATTCAAAGGGCATTAAAGTTGTATGATTCTAAAGAATATGGCATACAAGAAATTGTAAACATGACAGGTATTAATCAGGCTACGCTTTACCTATACATACGAAAAAATAAATAAAATGCAAAAGATGAATTTGCTTATATATAGAATCACATTATAAAATAATAACAAGAATAGAAAGACAGAGAGAGGAAACCCATGTCCATAAAATTAGTAAATTTACGAATTGATTTTGCTTTTAAACAGTTATTCGGAACGAAGGGAAACGAAGAGATTTTAACTGGATTTCTAAACGCTATCCTAGAAGAATCTTTAGATGTACCTATTGTATCTCTACAACTAGAAGATCCACATCTTCATAAATCTTATGAAGATGATAAATTATCCATATTAGATTTATTAGCAACACTGGATAACGGAACACAAGTTAATATTGAAATTCAATTACGGAACACACATGATATGGTGAAGCGATCTTTATATTACTGGAGTAAACTCTATACATCCCAAATGCAAGAAGGGATGCCGTATCGTTCACTCCGAAAAACAATTACCATTAACTTATTAGATTTTATATTATTTCCCCAGGATGATTCATGTCACACCATTGGACAATTATGGAATATTAAAAATCAACAGATACTAAGTGATGATATTGAAATTCATTTTGTAGAAATTCCAAAATTGGTCAAACAATGGCGTGAAGAAAAAGTAAATCCATGGGAAAATGCATTTGTTCGCTGGATGTTATTACTACCAGCACATGAAGATGAGCATTTAACTCAAACATTGGAGGAGATTGCAATGAATCAGGATCCAATTTTACAAAAGGCAATGAATAAATGGGAAAATATGAGCCATGACTCTTCTTTCAGAACAGCTTATGAAGCTCGTGAAAAGTTACTTCTGGATGAACAAGCTAAATTAGCACATGCTCGAGAAGAGGGATTAGAGGAAGGTATTGAGAAAGGTATTGAGAAAGGGAAAATTCAATTAATCCGTGGTATGCATAAGAATGGTATGCCATTAGAAGACATTGCAAAATTCACAGGTCTTAGTACAGAAGAAATACGAAAACTACTATTATAATGAGTATTATTAAAAAACTTTGCGGAAAATCTCGCAAAGTTTTTACTTAGCTCTTTAAACATCAACTCCTAAAAAAATACATAATGTATTTGATAAATATGATAATGATTCATGTTTTTGAAATTTCACTAGAAAAGAACAAAAGGTGTTATTTTAAAGCAGATTGGAAGATATGTGTATAACGGTATATTTTTTATAAAATAGTTAATATTCATTCTAATTTATATCAATTTACTATATATTACATTTATGTAAGTATTGTTATAAGGACATTTTTTAAAACTTTCCCCTAATAAAGTTTTGAAAGAGCTGTCTCAGTATTATCCATGTTGTAAATATGCCAAGAAAAGAGAATCCATTTGGTTCCTCTTTTCTTTGTAAAAAATATAAATTAAAATCAATATTAATATAATAAGATTTTAATTTATTTGTAATCTTTCCTCCCTATTATTAGAGTAGGGGGGCAGAGTATGTTTAATTGGACAACACCGGTTGAAGTAATAGTTGGCATATTACTTTTAGGAGCAAGTGCAAGAATGGTTTATTTTTTTGACGTTGAAAAATGTAAGGTCCGTCCAATCCGAGAAGGATGTTTTAAAGAAGGCACAAAAACTAAAACCTATTCTGTTGCCATTAAATCAGAGAAACATTTAGACCAACAAGCTTTTCAAGAAACAGAAGAATTTAAACGCTTAGCTCGAGAACGCTATAAAATCGAAGAAAAAAATAGTGAGTTGAAAAATAAACACGGGTACGATCAGCATCGGCTGCGGGTTCATTTGACATGCAAATTCAGGGAGCAACGACGATATTCGCTGTCAATCTAAAAAGAATCTTGAAGCTTCTGAATAAAAAAGGGTAATAAATAGGCAAAAAATTAGGGCGTTTCCTGTTCAAAATTGAACAAGAAGCGCCCTATCTTTCTCGAAAATGAATTTATTTATAAAAAACGCAAGTTTTTCAGTGCCCTCATACAATACCGAACCCATGCCCAAAAGGTCGCCTAATGAAATAACCTGTCTAACTTTATGGGGTCACTTCACTTTTATAAAATACAACGTTCTTTTTATTTACAATAATCGGTTTATAACCCGAAATTTTCAACTTTTAATCATTGCTCACTATCTTTTAATTGACGTTTTTCCAAACGCTCTATAGCTTCACGGCGTTTGGAATCATCAATATTTGTATACAAAGATGTTGTTTCCATTGAGTTATGTCCCATTTGGTTCGCTAACAGAACAAGATCTTTATTTTCGTTATAATGATTAGTTGCATATGTATGGCGCAACTTGTGAGGGCTCTTTTTTTCATCAAATGCCCTAGTATATTTCTCAGTGAGTTTTTGTATAGCATTTACAGAAATTTGTGCATATGAGCCTTTATAATTAGTTACAAATAAAATATCTTCATCATCAGAACAATTGTAACGCGCAGTACGTACTTTTAGATACTCTTGAACATCATCTAGGGCTGTTTGTGTAGCCAAAACAGATGATTTTTTATCTCCTTTTCGCACAACTTTGATGTAACGAGTACGAAAATTTATACTAGAAATAGTTAAACTAGCTGCCTCAGATACTCGAAGGCCTGTACCTAAGATTAAACTTAGAATAGCAATATCACGTTCTCTATCTCGCTTAAAAAATCTTAGTTTACCAGGAGCGGTTTCTTGTAACATTTGCTCATATTCATTAGATAAAAAGCGCATGAATTTAATGTCGTCGTTGTTGTGAAAAATAACTTCTGAAATTTCTTTAGCTCTCGCTGCAGCGTCAATTTTTTCCTTATGAATTTCCATTTTGGCCATAACATTTCTATAAAAATAACATTCTCCATTATCATCCTCAGTATTGCTTGTTAGGTAGTTAAATAATGACTTTAGAGCCGAAAATGTTCGTATAACTGCCTTGGTTTTATTACCTTGTCTCTCTAAATAACTTTTAAACCTTTTTACTTGTTTAAGAGGGAGATGCTCCAATGTTTCAATTGGTACCTCATGTATTCTCGTTACAACTTCACCATCTGCTGTAGCAAGACGGGAGGTGAGCAACCATTGTAAAAATATTTCATATTCAATTAAATATCCATACAAAGTAGCAGGGGAGAGGTTCGTTTTCTCTTCAATATATTCAATGATATACCAGGGCATTTTTTCTTTATGACGTTCTACACGTGCTTGATACACTTGTTTTTCTCGATTACTCAATTTTTTTCACCTCAAACTTCAAAAAGTACATTGAATTTTAGAATCATTGTACTTTTTGTCTTAATTTGTCTAATTTTACATTAAATACAATTTTAAACTACAATTTGAATTTAAATAAATATAGGACCTTTAAATATCAATTCTGAATCATAACTAATAATCTGACCTTTAGGAGAATTTCTGATATTATCTTCTAAAACTGCAATTAATGAATAATAATTGTCTTCTATGGTCATAAACAATTCTCCTAAACTATTAAACTGAAAATCCTTAAATTTATTTATTATCAGTTCAATAGTATATCTCAGGTAGAAGTGAAGATGCTCTATCAAAAAACTAATGTCTTTTTCAGTTCTTGCTGCATGTACTAAATTATTTCTTACTCGATATAATCTTTGAATATGCCAAGTTAAATTATTAAAATGATTTGAAATAGATTCCTTAAATGTTTCACTATTACTTAAATCATGTGATAACTCAATTATTCTTTGTTTCAAAAGAGTATAATCATTTACTTCACTTTTAAAAATTTCAACGGATACTTCATCAGTCAGTAAAAAATACACTTTTTCAATATCTTCAATAGTAGGGGAAGATGTATTAATTATTTCTCCATTATATTTAACAGTTATACCAGCTCGGTAACAATCATTTAAAAAGTTTAATAATAATCTTTGAAAATATTCACTACAAACTGCTGAAGGTACTATTTTTTTAATGTGCTCAATATTTGATTCATGATGTCCAGTGATTAATAATGACTCCAATGCTGACCACAAGTTTGTAAATTTTGTTTCGGTAGATAAAGATTCAACAGATAAATTATATTGTCGGAAAAAGTTCATTAAACGCTGCCTACTTTTTATATCTATAGATTCATTTGCTAGAACTGACCTAATGGTATTTATATTTTCAAGTTGCGAATTTTCTAGGGGAAGTTCCTTTTTTAGTATTTCATAGTTAACACTTTTTTCTTCACTAGGAAATACTAAAATTACGTTATTAAACGCTCCTAAATCTACTTTATAGTATGCTAGAATAGATTGTTTCTCAGATAATTGATTTCTACTTTTTTCAGCTGCAGTATGAAGATCTTCATTAAATGCAGCTGCTTTTTCCTCAATATAAAATGCATCTTTATCTATATGATTATCATTAATATTAGGAAAAGAAATTAAAATATCTTCACCTTTAACAACGGTCATTCCTACGGATTCCAAAAGTGTGTACTGATCATTAAATTCATTTAACTTATAATAGCAATGAAAAAGGCCGGGATTAGATTTAATTATTGAAATAAACCTCTGCCATTTTTCCTCAAATGCCACTTTACTATTTAAAAATAGGACATTACCAAGTCGGTGTAAACTTCTTGCTGACCAACCAGTATTAATTAATTCTGTAGATAAAAATTCCGTTAATATTTCTACATTAGCGAACTCAGAATTACTAATAGAGTATTCTAGTTCATTTATAATTTTATCAAGGTAACTACCAGAAATAATTTTTAGTGCATAATTCAATCGATATTCTAATTTTAAAATATCCGATTTAGTAGTCTCATTCTTTCTTATCACTTTAAGCTCCTTCAATAGACTTTTTAATAATTCAGGAAAGTGCTTTCTAAGACATAAATCCTTTTGAAGGTGTTTTCTGCATTCTAAAATTAAGTCTTGCAAATTGGCTGGAGATAAAACATCAGACTTAATAAATTCTAAAACCTCTTTGGTTTCTTTTAATATGGAATGTGAATTTCTTAACCTAAATTGGTATGTATTAATTGTTTTTTGAAAAAGTAATTCACGCCATTTTTGAATAAATAAGCATTGGCTTTCTAATTGAATATTTTTATTTTCAGCCAAATATGAGTTATTTAATTTTGCTTCCATTTGGAAACCTCCCAAAATACAAATAAACAATAGTTGCATGTTTTTTTAAAATTTGATATTATAAATACATACTAATAAATGAAACGAAAAAAGAAACCTGGTGCTGAGCGTAAAGCCTGCCCAGGTTTCTTTTTATTATATCATAATTTTGTCACCTCATCAATTGTAAGTTAAACTCGAATTTAATGTAAAATTGAAAGCTACTTCTACTCTATGTATTTGAATGAATGTGTACAGAGATATGAATTTCTAAAGTAGTTAAGTTACAAGTACTCCGAGATCACGGTCATATAATTAACAAGGATGATATATCTAGACTTTTACTATTTGGTCATAAACATATTCCCTTCTGAATTTACCGTGAGTGTTTTCACTTGAGCATCCCAATGTATTTTTAGTGGTCTCCATAGTCCATCTTGTTTATTTATAATTTGCATTGGAACTAAAATATTTTGAACTAGCGTCTGTACTTACAAACCCTGCGTGAGCTGCCTTAAGTTAATTTTGTCTAAAGATTTGTTCCTTATCCCCAGGGGCATCTGTATATATCTATTCCAAATACTATTCCATTCTTTAAGCCAAGAACCCCTTTGCTTCTAACGTGAAACCTTCTTCTATACTAATTGCAGAATTTCTCGATATTACTCCAACTTGATTATTTTATCCTCCGTTATAGTTGTAATTTTAGTTAAAGGTTTATATTTTTCGGAACCAGTGAACTACCCGCCACTTAACGTCCTAACGGACTGTTTGAAGTGGGGGCTTCTCGGTTAGTCGTTACTTTTGGTAGCTAACGAATTCGTCCTAAGACAGCCGAGCTAACTCCCTCGTTCCAAGGGTTATTTTATTGCTATCTATGCTAACGCTAATAGGCATATTGCTTCATTTTTGATATTGATAGCTGCGTTATAATCTCTATCGAGATTTACACCACATATACAAGAATAGACTCGCTCAGACAATGACATATTTTTCACATTTCCACAACTGCTACATGTTTTTGTGGAAGGAAACCATTTGTCTATTTTCACAAGTTGTTTGCCTTGTTCGTGTAGTTTATAAGCTAAAAAAGAAGTGAACATACCCCAACTATTGTCAGCGACACTTTTTCCAAAATGAAGTACTTGCGGCATTCCTCTCATATTTAGATCTTCAATAGCTACAACATCAAAATGAGTAGCTAACTCTTTAGACTTATGATGAAGGAAGTTCTTACGTTGGTTCGCTACTTTTTCATGTAACTTAGCTACACGGATACGTTGTTTATTCCAACGAATAGAACCTTTTGTTCTTCTTGATAATACTTGTTGTGCCTTTGCTAATCGGTCTAACATTTCACGATAGAACTTAGGATAATTGGCTCTCTCACCCTCAGAACTAACGTATAATCGATCCATCGCAAAGTCTAATCCAACAATTGTTTCTACTTCTTTTTGTACAATCTCTTTTTCGTATTCAGTCAAGATAGACACATAGTATTTACCAGTAGGTGTCATAGAAATCGTACATGACTTGATTACATGGTCTTGTGGTATTTCTCTATGCTGCTTGATACGTACCATTTTCAGTTTTGGCAATTTGATATGACCGTTAAGCAATATAATATTTCCGTTCACTACATTCGTTGTATAAGACTTTCTGTCTTTTTTGCTTTTGAATGTTGGGAAGTCATTTTGACCACGAAAGAAATTCTTATAGGCAGTTTGCAAGTTTAGTTGAGCATTTGCCAATGCTAATGAATCAACTTCTTTTAACCACTCAAATTCTGCTTTGTATTTCGCAGGAGTGGGAAGCTTTTGTTTCTTGAGTTGTTCCTTATCATCTTTGTATCTTTCGTACACTTCTTTTCGTTCAGCTAACATTCTGTTATACACGAAACGTACACAACCGAAGGTTTTACGCATAAGATGTGCTTGTTCTTCTGTTGGATACAAACGGAATTTATACGCTTTATTATGCTTTGTCATATCATTTCACCTCACTTTTCACCTTGATTTTCAATATATGTTTTTACTATGTCTATTGGCGAACCACCAGTAGTTAGCAAGCAAAAACTTCTTGACCAAAACATCTCTTTCCAAAGCTTCTTTTTCACTTGTGGAAAATCTCTTTTAATAAGTCGAGAACTTGCACTTTTATAAGCATTGATGAATTTTGTCATTTCTGTATTAGGGTGTGCCTTGAACAAAATATGAACATGATCTACATCATGATTCCATTCAACTAATGTGATGTTATAGTTTTCAGATAGTCGAACAAACATATTTTTTGCATAGTCTGACATATCATCATCAAACACGTTTCTTCTGTATTTCACGACCAACACAAGGTGATAATACAACAAGAATACTGAATGGTTATTATTATCTAATTTCATTTATATACCAGCCTTTATCATTTATAAGACTGATTATATCAGAGGCAAAATAAAAAGGAAAACCTTTTGGCTACGCCAAAACGAAATTCATCTCCCACCTACCATTGGGCTACGCCCTTCACACGCTTGAGGAAGGAGAATTCTTTCAAAAAATTCGTTAAAAATAAATTTCCCAACGACATCCATAAATACTCTTTTATACATTTCCGAGATTATGCTTTGACTATAGCTATCTGCTAATGCCATGTTTTGTACTAAACTTGTTAAAAATAGTGAAACTATAAATGGCGTTACAAATTTTTTGTTTATTTATTTTTCCCCCATTTCTTTTTCTAGACTGTAACCAGTTATAAAAACCTTGCAGCAGCAATCTTTTTCCATGCGAGTTATCATGACAAGAAAATTTTTTCTGGAAATATTAAAATTTATTAATATATCCTCTGCATGAATTTTTAAATATTTATTCGGATATAACTCATTATAATATTTTTTCCATTTGAAAAGTGCAATAAAATACGTGTTTTAATTTTATTACATATGTTATTATTCATTTGAATGTTGTTCTGTTTGTATAAACATTATGTCACAGAATATGAATCAAAACTATCTTTATCAATTATTATCAGAAAAAACAGCCATTCTCTTAATCCATCTGGGCCAAAAGAATGGCTGTTTTTCCGTGTTTTTACAAGAGGCAGTGAGATATACTTTAGTTCAGGAAAATTTACAAACCTATAGCTATTTGACACTCTTACCCTAAAGGGACTAGCTGACTAACGTCAGTGGGATTCTTGCTACCAAAAGCGAAGTCCATTTTTGATATCGCTGACGTGCAAGATTGCGTTTTGTCATCAACACCCCCACAATATGGGTATAGGGAGCAATGGTGCCGTAAAGTGCCAAGTAACTTAGAGAAAATATAATTACAAAGCCAATTCTAAATTACTCAAAGATTCATTTTAATTTTGAGTTACCAAAAAACATATTTTTTGTAATTTATTCGATCTCGAATAAGGTTCTTTATAAAAATAGCATTTTTCCCAAAATAATTACCATGAGATTTTTTGTCCTGTTATTAAAATCTACTTTGCACTTCCCAACAAGGATGCTCCCTCTACCCCCAACAGATCATATAGGTTCGAGGGCAATACCGTATAGCTTGTTATTTGTCGAAAGTTTTTACGTCTTTTGCATGAATATGAATAGACCATATCATATTTTGCTATGCAATCATGATACTATCATCCTATGTCTAAAGACGGATAAAAGTCCTACTTGGGCTAAGACCAATATTTGCTCTAGTTGCCATTAATAATTCTAATAACGTAATCTTCTTTTTCAGATTAGAGTATCTATTTATTGAGGATTCACTTTTCTTATATAAACAAAAGCGAAGTTTTTAAATAGACGGAGCCTTTTCAAAATAGTATGATTTTCACCTTATGAAATACCTTAAAACCGAGATTCCCGTTAGGATCAAGAGTTAATTTTGCAATATTTTCATACATTCTTTCCTTTACAATTGTGATGCCTAAAAGCGCAGCATCTTTCCTCTGGGTTCTTTGATTATATAAGTTTGTTTTGTAGGAGCGGGATTATTATACATGATGTTCATTTCCTTCATTTGAAGAAATAATTTAAATCATTTCTTTGGCCTAAGGGCTTTGTACTCCTCTACACCTACTATTCTTTTTTATTTATTTGCGTAATCTGTTTACTGTTTAGAAATGTCGCTTTATTTCCAAATAATAGAAGATGAAAGGCATGAACTTTTCTTCTCTCTTTTCTAGATTCTTCCCAATATATTCGTTGTTGTAGTCTCCAACTATACTTTTGTAATTTCTTTTGTTAATTATTTTCCAATTTTTTTAGTGAAAACATCACGAAAATATTTCTCCTTTAAATATTTTGCATTTCCTTTGCCTCCTCCTACTTGTATAACTCTTTCTGTTTTACAGTTGTGTTGCGTACAATTAGAAGTCAGCTTCCTTTTGAGATGTATAAATTGATACTTTCTACAAGTTATTAATCCCATAGTTTAATTTTTTGCTTTAATAGTTATTACTTTCTTTCATATCCTGTGCCTTCATGAAAATTATATTTTTCTTACCGTTGACTTACCTTTCCATCCGGATTCAAAAGGGTTTAATAAGTTCAATCTAGACACTAATGAGGTAGGTATTATCTATTCACTATTTAAACTATTTGTATATAAGCCTTCCCCATGGAATAGGATAATTTCATATCGGATATCAAAAATTTATAATTCTTAACGGTCACTTATTAGGTCTGAATTCTATATCTAATCACCTTTAAACATATTAAATTTCTGTGAAGATTTATTGTGTTTTTTTGATTTTTTGAAGGTTTTTTATACATATTTATGCATTTTCACTGTAATTTTGCCCCGTTTTCAAATTGCAAGTAGAAGTTTTTTCTCTTAAATTTACTTAAATTAGGTCCTAATTGGATATATTGACTGAAATTTGAGAGGAAATCTAAATATTGTTATAATTTTTCTATAAATTATTTATCATACAATAAAAGGAGGAAGTAACATTATGAACAAGAAAATCATTACGGCAACAGCTCTGGCAGCAACATTGGCTACTAGTACAGTACCTACAACATCAGTATTTGCTGCAGAAAATAAGATTCCGATCCAGCGACAGGAATCACTAGTTAATATTCAACCTTTTTCACAAAATAATTTAGAAACTGCTGTTCAAGCTGCATTAAACGGTCCTGAGGTGAAAAAGATTAAAATATTTGAACATGAATTTAATGTGAAAGAAATAGAAGTTGTTGATCGAGGTGCAGCTGGGAAAGAAGTATTTGGACAAATCTCTCATCATTTAAGCTTCCGTCCAGATGATCAACTTTATTATAAATTTACAAAAAAAAATGATCAGATAACAGGGTTTGAATTCCATATCGATAGAGGCGGCTGGACACCAATTGTGGCACCACTTTTATCAATTCTTGCTACATATAACGGAATTCCTGTTAATCCAAATAATTTAACTGAACTAGGTCAACAACTTGGAAAGGTTATAGATGGAAGTTGGGAGCATGCAGGACAATCTATTGCCACTGCTGTTAGTTTAAGTTTTAATGAAAAGTAAGCATATAGGCCAGAGGTATTGCTCAAAGATGCCCCCAGCCTATATGATAAAATAAATTTATAATATAGCTAAGGCTTTATTGGATTAATTAGAATAAAAATCTTCTCAAATGTTTTCTTAATTATAAATGTATATTTTGAAAAAAATCATTGCAAACATGAAATTTAATTAATTGTTAATTTTTATTATTTAGATTTTATTAATTATTAAATTAATTGTAATTCGGAAAAAAGAAGTCTTAAGCTAGACTTCTTTTTTGTTTTATCTATAGTAGACATAATGGGTTTTCTGACATTTATAAATTCGAATTTTTTGTAATAAATTAAATGAATTTTAATTATAAAAACTTTTTTTTAAATATTTATATAAACTACCACTATCGCAATCTAATATTTTAGAAATTCGGTAGTACGACATACCTTCTTCTCTCATAATTATTGCTTTACGACAAATTTCTTTCCATTTTTCTTGCGTTCTAATTCTTTCCTTTGCCTCACTCTCGAATAACTTAATTCCTAATTGATATATTTCTTTCCCAATTTTACATTTATTTATACAATATTTGTAGGTTTTTTCGTAAGAACTACATTTTTTACAATGTTGGTCTTGTAAATCTAAAATTTTTATTCTCTTTTCTTTAGCTTGCATAATTTATACTCCTAAATATACAGTAATTTCCAGTAGTGTTTGAATATATATGGAAGAAAATAGGGATACACTTTTTATGCTCTTTTCCTAGCGTGCATCTTCCTCATCAAATTCCTTGTTTTTATTATATTCATAGTATTAAATTTGCTATATCTTCGGATTTTCGGTATTTTCATTTACTATCATTCATCTTAAGCCTTCATATTTTTCAGCAGGGAGTCTTTACTGGAATGAGGATACTGTGTAAACCCTAAAAAACTATAAGATAATATATTACTACTGAACTTTAACCACAATCCTCAAAAGAATTCGTCTTCATCAAGTGCGTGAAGAACGAAAATCAAACGATAGGTGGGAGATGAGCGTTCATACATAGTCGTAACTAGACTTTTATCCAATGGGCTGTTCTTCCCTTAGAGACTAACTTTATTTGCCCTAAATCGTGAAGAGTAGCTAATGCTTTATTAATTGTACTCTCAGCTATATCTGGATACATGTCACGAATATAATCTTTTGTAAAAGTTTGTTTTTGTTTAAGAACAAAATCTTGAATACGTTCAAATTTAGTTTGTTTACATATGAAATCAACAATTGTATCATACAAATCTTGATAAGCTTCTAAAACAATAATTAATAGTGTTTGTAGCCAAAAGCTAGTATTATGCTCATTATAGTACCAATTAACAGATGATTTATAAAGTGAGTCATAATATTCTAATTCATTCTTCTCAATATATTTATCTAAACAAGTATATTGTACAAATGTATGTCCACTTTTTATTAATAATAATTTCATTATCATAAATGCTAGTTTTTCACTTCCTTGGTTAAAAGGTACTATGCAGTAATAATTTAACATAAAATATGCTATCAATAATAGTGAGTGTAATTTCTTACTACTACTTAAATAATTATATTGATTACATAATTGCTCCATAGTTTGTGGAATAAGAGTATGTGGAAGAGAGCGATAACAAATAGTAGGAATTCCTTTTTCCGGTGTCCCAAGGATAGAAATTGGTTTCTCACGCCATTTTGCAGTATCCGAGGTAATATAATTAATTAATTGAAAATGCAATTCTAGTATATTTTCTGGACTAATCGACAAAGTGCAATAATTCTTATTTATAAAGGAAAAAGTTTGATGATAGCAAAAAACTGAATCTTCAATGACAGTTTGAGGTACTGCATTATAAAATAACAGTTCCTTTAACCTTTTATTAGTAACTTTCTTCTCCCCATAAATAGCATTGAAATTTTTTACATATTGAAAGGGAATGTTTTCCTTCAAATCTTTAAATATATGGGGCACTTGTTTTTGATAGGCGGTTAATTTCCCCTTATATTCACTTATTTCACTTATTAAGTTTATTAAATTTTTATTAAACTCAATATTATTGTAATTATCTTTAAACAAATCTCTCATACTATTCCTCCAACTATCCCATAACATATTTAACATAAAATCATTTACAATGAAAATTCAACAGTATTTTAGACATACTCATAAGAAAATTAAAAACGGATATTTACTATCCAAAATGCTACATTCTCCGCTCTACTCACAATTCGTTTGTTTCTATTAATAAAAAATTACATTAAATTATTTTACCTAATGATTGTATCAAAATATAAAAGGTGATTTATTTTAAAAAATGCCCCACTAACGGAAATATTTGAAGGTATTATATTTATACGAATCATTACGAATTACTATTAAGAAATTAAAGTTTACTTGGGTTATTATTTAACTGAAATTGTATTCTTATAGCTACTCATATTAAATATATTTATCATTTTAGCCAAGAAGACTCCTTCCTCAATGAACGCGAAGTGAGTAGGTGGGAGATGAATTGGCTTTCAACAAGGGATGGCAAGGAGCCAACTTCATTGTTCGACATACATAAAGTGTTACTTCACTATAAAACGAACATATGTTCGTCGAATAATAGTCATATACCGAAATGGAGGTGAATCAAATAATGATGAATAAAGCCTATAATTTTCGCATCTATCCAAATCAGGCACAAGCAATTCTAATCAACAAAACGATTGGATGTTCTCGCTTTGTATTCAATCATTTCCTATCCTTATGGGATCAAGCATACAAAGAGACAGGAAAAGGCTTGACCTATGGTACATGCTCTGCCAAACTACCTGCCATGAAGAAAGAGCTTGTTTGGCTAAAAGAAGTGGATAGTATTGCGATGCAGTCGTCTGTTCGCAACCTTGCGGATGCGTATACACGCTTTTTCAAAAATACAAAACAGCGCACCGCGCTTTAAATCTAAGAAGAACAACGTACAATCTTATACCACAAAACAAACAAATGAAAACATCACCGTTGTAGGGAACAAAATAAAGTTGCCGAAACTAGGCCTTGTTCGATTTGCCAAAAGTCGCGAAGTAGAGGGGCGTATTGTAAATGCTACAGTTAGACGGAATTCTTCTGGAAGATACTTTGTGTCATTGTTAGTTGAAACAGAAGTGCAAGAACTTCTGAAAACACAATCTTACATTGGAATGGATGTGGGGCTAAAAGGTTTCGCTATTTTGTCAAATGGAACCATCTATAAAAATCCCAAGTTTTTCGGTTATTAGAAGAGAAGCTGGCGAAAGCGCAGCGTGTTCTTTCTAGAAGAACGAAAGGATCTTCTAGCTGGAATAAAACAACGAGTAAAAGTAGCTAGCATTCATGAATACATCACGAATGCTAGAAAAGATTACTTGGACAAAATCTCAACTGAAATCATCAAAAGCCACGATGTTATCGGTATAGAGGATTTGCAAGTATCGAATATGTTAAAGAATCAAAAGTTAGCAAAAGCAATTAGTGAGGTATCTTGGTCGCAATTTCGATCCATGTTAGAATACAAAGCAAAATGGTATGGCAAACATGTTATTGTCGTATCGAAAACATTTGCTTCCAGCCAATTATGTTCTTGTTGTGGATATCAAAATAAAGACGTTAAAAATCTAAACCTACGTGAATGGGACTGTCCTTCTTATTGTACACACCATAATAGGGATATTAACGCAAGTATCAATCTAAAGAATGAAGCGATAAGGCTTCTAACCGCAAGGACTGCAGGGGTAGTTCAAACATGAAATGCAATTTAAGGATCATCACTTTGAAGGGCACTGTATAATATCTATAAACGGAGAAAAGAGGTTCCTTAAAATACATACAAATATCAATAGAAATAAATAAAACCCAATTCTATTAATATATAAGAATTGGGTTTTATTTATTTCTATTTTCCTTGATTTAAAATTGTATTAAATAATCGTATCAGAATCACTACCTTATAACTTCTGAACAATTACATTTTTTGTTAATGCGTTTCATAACAGACATTACTATCCCTAAATATAATAATGTTATACCTAAAAAAGTTGAGATGAAATAAAAGTGCCCTCCAGTTTCAGGTAAGCTTTTATCATTTTTTTTTATAATAGTTGATATTTCTTCTATGGGATCAAGGTGATTTTCTTCTACTTCATTACTTGTGACTCTATCTTTCCCTAATATACCATACACTTTCGTATTTGCTGTTTTTTGGTTCGATACTTCTGATGCATAAGAAATATTTGATTTAAAAGAAATAAATATAAAACACGTACTAAGAAAAATAAGTTTCATTAATAATTTCTTATAGTTATTTTTGCCTTTCAATGTTAAAATTAGGTTATTACTCAACTTCAGTTCCATCCATTTTTAGAGCTTTGAACTTTAATGTCATTTTATATTCAACATTTTGCTTTTCTTCTCCAAGCAATGTTTCATCAACACCTCCAGTAAATTTAAAACTTACTTCTTTCTTTGCATCTTTTTCATTTATAATCCCCTCATTATTTGCTAAGGTCACTAATTCAGATTCTTTAGTTACAGCTATTTTATTATCCCTAATTAATACTTTTGTTTCAAAATCACCCTCAATTTTTGAAACAAGGTTCAAAGTTTTTACTGCTGTATCTTCTTTACCAATAAAATCTTGCAAAAATACCTTTACAGGTCGACCAGAATTGTTAGTAATTTTATAGTTTTCTGGAGATATAATTGTTTTATGTTCTGATTTTTCATCTGAGTAAAATACTACATCTGTTGGTATCGTTACATTAATCCATTTGTTATCTCCCTCCGGAATAGCTTCATCTGGATCTGTACTATCTGCTTCACCAATAACACCTTTAGCTGTAATATTTGCCTCTGTTTGGCCTTCTATTGTTTGATAATCTCCTTCTGCTGCGTACGTATTCAATCCACCACTCATTGCCATCATACCTAATAATACAATACTAACCAAATTCTTTTGTAATTTCATATTAATTCCTCTTTTCTGTTTTTACTGTTTATATGATTTTTTTGTTTTTTATCTATTCTTTTATAGTAATCTGCATTTCTGCTTGAGTTGTTCCTTGCTTCATTTTACTTTTGGGATTAAATATATCGACATATGCTGTCGCTGAATATTTCCCTGCTTTTAGTTTTTTTTCTAAGGTAACTTTTTTAACTTCATGTCCAGGATATATGGCACCAGTTTCGTAAATGATTTCATTTGTGTTATCTATTTTTATTTTTACGTTTATTGGATACGCATTACTAGATTCATTTCTAATATGAAGGAATCCTTCTCCTGTTTTTTCATTAAAAATAGCTTCAGGATAAATACTTAAGGTAAACTGCGAAGCATCCACCTTTTCTTTTGCTACTTTTTTCTTATCTATTTTCTGGTTTTCCTTTTCATCTGGCAAAAAATCTCCCGCAATAATTTCAGGTGCATGTCTACCATTTAGTGTATAGATTGTTAAAGCCCCTAAAAAGACGAGAAACAACACAATTAGTAGGATCTTTTTTTTATTTTTCTTATTCTGATTAATACCACTTTTCATAATTAACTCCCTGATTATTTTATTCATCCGTACTAAATTTAAAAACTAAATTATGGTTTGTTCTTTTTTTATTCTTTGTTATTTTTCCAAAATAGGTTCCTGTAAATTTTATCACTAATTTGTCTTTCGGGTTTAATGTTCCAACTTCTGTAATTTCACTTGATTCATTAAGACTATTTATTCTTTCTATATCATCTACTACTAAATTTAATCGCATTGATTCCTCAATACCTAAACTCGGATTTGGATCAGTAGGCGTTAGGAATCGTATCCCCGCGTGCTCCTTTGTTTCCATTGACACAAATTTTATATTCAAAATTGCTTCATCGGAATGATTTTCAATATGGTAATCATTAGATTGTATATCTCCTGTCCCTTTATCACTAGAGAAGAATATCATTTCTACTGGAATCGTAACTTTAATCATTTTTTTTGGGTCCAAATATATATAATTGAACGTTGTCGTTTCTTTTACAGTATTTGGTTTTCCTGTTTGAGGAATACCTTCACCAGGTTTTTGATTTCCTGCTAACCATCCTATGTATTTGTAATGTATTCCATCAAATTCAATTCGATTTTTGGGTTCAGGGGAAAAAGATTCTATTCCATATTTTAGTTCCGATTGTATTGTATCTAACAACGTTCCGTCACTACTATAAACATTCTCTGTTACAACGGGATTAACAATAAACGTAACAGTATAAATATATTCTACTTTTTTCCCTGATTGTAATGTTTCACTTACCACAACATCTATTAATTGTTCTCCATCTTTCATTGTGTCTGGAAGTTTATCCTTAAAACGTTCAACCTTAATATTTTCATACCCTTTTAAATCCACGCTTTCCTCTAACTTTTTCATTAACTCTTGATTCGAAGTTCCATTTTTTATATTTACTATTTTTGGCGTTAGCTGATTAATATGTAAGGGTATAAATGTAGTTCTTGATATTTCATAATAAACACTTTTTAATCCTGCATGCTGTTCAGTTTCTTCTTCATTCACCATTAATACATTTCTTTTCCCTGATTCTGCATGCCATACTTCAATTATGTCACCTGAATTTACATCCAATCGTTGTGTACCAGTACCAAAAGAGTTAATTTTTTCTTTTGCAATATCATTTCCTAGTGCTTTAATAATAATATCTGTTTTTATATCACTGAGGTTTTGTATGCTTTGATTTGGAATTTTACGTCCAATCCAATAATACAAGTTTTCAGCAAAGTAAGAATGTACCTTACCATTTTCATCTCCACGAGTTATTCCCTCTGCAGAAGTTATATAGTTCGTCTTCCCATCATGTTCCAATGTAAAAGCCCCTATTGAATAGTCGTTGTCACCTTTTAATAAAATCGAATTTCCCCAAATAACTTTAACAGGAATAACATATTCTTTTTCATTGGCATACTTGTCAATTAAAGTTACATGAATACTTTGATTTTCACCAACGATATTTGCAAAGAATGAATAAGATGAATTTTTTAATTTTACATCATCCCCACTTTCAATTGTAAAAAAATCATTTATATTCTTATTTGTTATATTAATTTTATCCCCTAAAACAAATGTTTTTCTTTTGGGGCTAGCTTGGATTGTTTGGGGAATTGATTTAAATTTAACAGTTTGATGCATTACTTTTTCACCTGTGGCACCAGTGAAACCCCAATAGACCAAGTTACTACCAAACACAAGCATGGGATCAATACGTACATCCTTCTGCCAGTATGCATTACCTGCAACATTAAAAAATTTATATGTGAGATTTTTTAATGTTGCATTCCACTGAATTTCAAATTTATGTTGACCCAACATAGTGCTATTGGAAATATGTTGTAAGTTTTGATGTATCATACCTTTCCCTTCTAAATCTGTTTCAGTCATTGCATTTGCCATATGTATATATCCGGATTTTGGAGGAATATTAGCATCCAAACCATCTCCATTGTAATAAAAGTCAAATTCAATGCCCCATCCGTTCATAATATAATTTTGCCCCACTCCTGTACGACTAGTCTTCCAAACTCCTATAGACTGCCCTCTACTACCGATTGCACTAGTTCCTCGCGAGTCATTATGAAGAACAAACGCCAAACCATCTGCCATATCTTTTATATCTAATGCATTAAATTCTACCCTCATTTCAGTTTTCCAATTTTGAGTCATATCAAGCTGTTTTTTAGACCAAATTGCTCCTAACTGATCGGTTTCATTTTTTGTTACATGAACCGTATCATCAACAGCAATAGAATTTGCATTGCTTGGGATCTCAAAATTACCTTCAATATTCAAAAATTCCTGATTTCCCCCTGCAAAATAAACTTCTTTTTCGCCTTTTTTTTCCACGGTATTTTTTTCCTTTGAATATTCATTAATATTTTCGCTTTCATTAACTGTGAAATTTTCTATTGAGAGATCAGTTTCTTCTTTACTTAAATCCTCTAAATTAGACGATGTTGTTTGAATACTTGTTAAGTTTGTTATTGCTGAAACAGCATTAAAATTAAAACTTAATATTAAAATAGGTATTGTTAATAATGCTATAAAATTTTTTAGATTTAGCTTCATGATCTCCTACCTCTCATTTTTCATATCAACTCCTCTATACATGAAAATTTTTATTCAAATATACATACTATATTTATAATAAACACGAAATGTTTTATAAGTATTTAAAAGTAGAATCACCTCTTTATCTAGAAATAAAGTATTTAATTTATTTTTTAATCATACAAAAAATATCTCTCTAAAAAATTCCCTCTACAAGACTATCATTTAAATGCAAGAAAAAAATTAATAAAAATACTTTTAGCAAATAAACTTTTTGTAAAATAAGTTCTTAGGAAAGCTATGTAATTGAATTTTTTAAATCAGGAACAGCCTTTTTTGTTTGACAAATGTAGTTCAAACAATTCGTCAGGAAATTAAGTGGTTAATATTTCAAATTATTTAAACAAATATTAAAAAAACAACTGTAATTTATTACATTTTGAAATATTACCGATTAATAAAAATGACTTTACAAATAAAAAAACTATCCATTTAAATTAAAAAATAGCACTAAACTAAATATGTACCAGTTTATTTTAATAAATATGTTTCTTTGCAAACTTTGTTGGACATAAATTGATTATTAATCCCTTAATTTATTAGTTACATGCAAGGAATTCCAGATAATTTTTATGTGAATTTATTATGTTATACCTGTATGGATTACATTTTACAATTACAAATTTTGATTGTTTTTATAATATGATTTTCAATTTACAATCAATTAACATCCCAAATACTCACAATTTAACTAATCTCTTTTAATTAAGAGCCCGAAATTGAATTAAAGTAAATAATTGAATCTTTATCAGTTGATAGAGATTTAATTTGTACTTTAAAAAGTGTAAAATTAATTATTTATCTAATTAAAATTTTATATTATAACGTAAAGGTCACTGATATTTTTGATCAGACTTATTAGATTGAAAAACAAGTCTCTGAACAAACTATTATTAAAAAATCCGTCTTCCTGGAAGACGGATTTACTAGTAGATGATGCTCCAATAGATTCAATAATATAAGATTTAAAACTATTCTTCCTATTTTTCTTGATTTTTATATAAATAATCCTTTCTTAAAATTTATTTTTATTCCTGTCTATATAACAGATGTCACCCCCACATGAAGTGAACCCTGAAAATGGGATACATATCAAAACACCTAAACCATCTGTTCCCTAATTTCTTTAGGGAACAGATGGTTTAATTTTTCTCGAAGTAGTACAAAATTGTAGTAATGATTGTATACTAATACAACCTTTCGCACAGTTGTATTTGATACTCTTATTATCTTTTGTGAGTAAAAATCTTCAATTTTTAAATGACTAAAGCAGTTTTCCATACTGGCATTATCATAGCAACTTCCCCTAAGGGACATGCTTAGAATGATCCCTTTGTCCTTGGTCTACTGTTGAAATTTCTTCACCGTATAAATACTTACTTGATCCAAGTGAAGGATAGCATCTTTACTTTTCGCCTTTGAAGATAGCTGTAGCTATGGTATGAAACCTACACTAATTCACCAGTACGAATTTCGTCCCCAATACTCACATTATTCCATCTCACTAAATACCCAGCATTTGCTCCATCTTCCACCCGTCATACAAAGTGGCCATTTTGAACGTAAAATTCATCTTTACTGTCAATTTTACATTATATAAATGGTTTACATTCTTAAAACCCCCTATTGTGTCATTTATATGTTTTTTGACTTCTCTTTCCGCATTTTCATCTAGATAAATTATAACAATCTATTCTTATACTTTTTAATTTTTACATTCGAATAATACAATTGTAATATTTGAAGATGAAAGCTTTAGTATATTTATTAACATCAATTCTGTTTTTTTATCTTCTAGGTCTGTATAAAATTTTGCAGCCACACGTTTTCCATTATTGGCGATAATAGAATCAGTTTTAACTTCGATTCGTTGTGTCACATCATTGCCATTTCATGTACCCATTTCACAATAACGCCTGTCTCTAATATAACAGGTTTATTATTTAATACTTACCTAACTGCTGCTTAATTACTGTAATCGACTGAGCGTTAAAATCGTCCATCGATGTTATTACGATTCCATTTTGACCTTGTTTTTTATAAATCTGTCCCGGAGATATACTTAATGTAGTCAAATTCGATTATACTGTTATCACTTTGATGGTATTTTTATTTAATACGAAACTCGATGTAGGCTTTACATAATAGATGGGTTCTTGCTCCTACGTTATTGTCTCGAACATTCGAATCAAATAGCCTGCTGATGCAGTATTAAATTGAAAAATATTCCATGTAGACGTTCCCCATTCATACCCAACTGTTTCAGATTGTTGATAGTTTACACTTACTCCAAAGAAAAAGCCTTCTTTTCCGATTTCTGTTTCAACTGAATCCCCTTCTTTATTTATATACGAGCAATTTGAGGATGAATGAAGCTCTACGCTATTTGTTAAATCCTCATTTGATAATAATATAAATTTTTCTATACTAACACTACACTTGGAAAAGTGGTAACTTATGGGTTAAATTTTTCTTTTGCATTTGATAAATCTATATCTCTTACTGCTTTTTCATAATTACAATAAGGCCCTACAATCATGTGAGTATCGTGTGGATTTGAAATGATTCTCTTATATCCTTTACTTGTTAGTGAATCATCCCATTTGATGGCAATTTTATTTTAGATGGTATACCCATTTTCTTTGCAACTGTCTGGGATAGAGTCTTCCACTTTGTCCGTCTCTTCATCTCTGTTACTCTTTACTTTTTGTGTAACTAGATTTGTTATTGTTGTCTTTGTTAGAAATTCTTGTGCTTCTTTTTTGTTAAATTCAGGCTTTCTTAATTCATCTAGTTGGATTTGATGAGGCTGTTGCTGATTATCTACTTTAAAAAGTTTAAGGTTTTTAAAGGTTTGACATTCCGTATTAAATGGTTTCTCAGCTTGATATTCTATTTTGATAGGAACAAACTGTCCTTTTTCTAAATGGATAACTTGTTTTTCTTTACCTTTATTAGAGACGACTTTTCCATCAATTTCTATCACCGCATGTTCATCATTTGATAAGTTAAATGTGAAATCACCTGTTTCTTTGCTTTGAATTAAACCAATCCATCGAATAGACTGATAGCTTTTTTGTTTTTGATTTAGTAATGTATTTGCTGTCAGTTGATCATAAACAAGGACATTATCACGCGTTGGTGCAAATACAGTAAGATTATTAAAATCTTTACCTTTAAAGTAATATCCAAAAAGTCCTTTTCGATCTACTTCTTTCTCTTGATTCTCCTGAGCTGTAAGCCCATGTTTTGTTTGACAATCCGTGTAAACAGAATTTATATCTCCGTTTAAAAACATAGGAGCTAATAGTGTACCAGTTATAACATTCGCTAATTGTTTCTTCATCTATTCCATCTCCTTAGTTTGTTGCTAATGTCGCATCAACTATATAACGCTTAACACCTTTAATAACGACCCTTGTTACTTTATCATTAGGGTATTTATTATCTTTATCCAAAAGAAGTTCTATCCACCCTTGGAACTTAAACATGCACCCATTCTTCCTTATAGGGCCTGTAATCATATACCCTGTGTCTTCTTTCGTTATCTGAAAAAAGTCAGTATATTCATTTTCTCTTCCAGCACATTTTGAATCTTAATTTGATCCAGTTATTCAGTATCTATTCCAAAATCTTTACTTATCATATATAGCTTCGTATATGTACTTCAGCTATATATGATGGGTAAAGATAGTAACTACTTATAATTATAAAAGTTACTATCACTTTATGTTATATAAATTATTCCATTTTTGAATTGTATTATCGAATTATTTATTAATAAATATATTGTGATATAATAGAGTTTTTGGGAGGCTATATATTACTGTTTATTGTAGGTGGAGGTTATAAGCAAATGTACTTCAAGAGATTCGCTACAGTCTAGAGAATCTCTTGAAGTACATTTTGTATCAAATTAAACACGCTATTGATTTACATAGTATTGGATGTTAGAGAAATCACGTTCTGTCAAGATAGGCTGAATTTGAATCACTGGATTCGATTTTAAACGTAAAGGGATTGTCGATATCACAAAATCTATACGATGGGCTTCCGCTAACTCATTTTCCCTTACTTGTTCCGTAGAAGAAAAAGATATAAATTCTATCTTCCCACCGAACTTTTCTTTCAAAACCGCAATCATATAATTTTTCCAACAATCTCTTTCTTTCGTAATGATTAATACCTTTTTCGAAGTGATTTTATTTTGAATTCGAGATGCTTCGATCTGTAATACAATATTTAGAACTTCTTTATTTGGTACATAATCAGCGATTTGATGTTTTTGTACCCATGCAAAATAGACTTCTTTCACTTGAAGAAACGTTTGACTATATTTCTGCTGCATATACGTATGGACTGTTTCTTCTTTGGGTTGAATATTAGAATAAATATGAAGAAAATAAAGTGTCTTTCGAAAATGAAGAATGAGTGTAAAAATAAATTCTTCATCTGCGATAAAGCAAGACCCCAATCGCTCATCTAACATATGTATAAAATCTTTTACTATTCGATACACATGTATTTCTTGTTGATGAAAGATTTGCATTTCTTGCTTTTTCTCTTGGATTGGATTTATATACCTGTAATTTAAACTTTTCAGCACAATAGTCAAAATAATTTTTTCAAATGTTGAGAAACTGAGATGAAAATCTTGCTTTGTCTCTTCAACTAATGTGGACACTTGATGATATAACGGTGTATCTAGATTGAATTTTGAAAAAGAGTTAGTCATTTCCACTTTATATCCTTTTTTTTTTCTTATGACTAGAATTGCAATAAAATAAGAAAGTTGATGCTTGCTATCTACCGTGAATAGAATATTTAGTTGCCTTTCTACTTTTTTTATAAATGTATGGATAATTTCTTGACTTTGTTGAAAGGGCCATTCCCCATTTAAATACGTGCTCGCATACAGCTTGGTAAACAAGTAAAGGATTTTAGCTTCACTCCCCATCATTCTAATTGGTTTTTTTCGGATTTCTAAACCAAACGGATAGATTTCATTGTCTATTTTTTTTATAATTTTCGCGATTTTATTCGGTTGGATATATAACTTTTCTGCCAAACCATAAACAGTTGTGGTCTTATCATGTAAGAGCGTATCTAATATTTGAAAAGTCAAGGATTCTCGAAGAAGAAAAGAAACCATCTCTTGGATAGATGCATAGGATGGGATTTCCACTTGAACTCCATACCCTTTTTTTATCTTGATATGCCATTCTGTAGGTAAAACCTCTGTAATATGGATTAAATCATTTTTAATGGTTTTATGTGAGGCATGTATGCATTTGGAAATTTCTGAATAGGTATACCATCTTTTTTCTGTTGATATTAACTCTAATATCTGTATTTTTCGTTTTATATCTGGTTCATTTTCAGTCAAAAAGTTTTTCATCTCTATTTTATCCTCCATATATGAGTAAGAATGATACTAAATTGAACAACTGTATGTTTTTTGTTTCATTTTAAATAGATTTGAATACTAAACTGAATAGAAAGCGATTTGTTACTATGAGATAAAGAACTTCAATAATTTATTAAGACATATCTTTAAGCACCTTTGAAGCCTCCGACAAATTGTCGGTATATAAAATATAGCCAAAAAATTCTGTTGATATATTTATCTTATTGCAAAACAATTTATGGGTTGCAATAATAAGACGCTGTAAAATATTAGAAATAAAGGCCTCTAACTTGTTTACTTATTCACATAATCGTTTTCATACAGGTCGTATTAGCATAACTGAAGAGTTATACTGTTTCACACTTAAGTATCCATTACACTAGCAATCGACCTCTTTCTTCCTTATTTGGACATCCACGCTATCCAAAATCTATAGTCTTTTCAAGAACAACTTAATCGGTGTATTTACTTTACCTCTTTTGGAATGATTTTTATCCAAGAAGCGAATACTTTTTGAAAGATAGTGACTAACTCTGGATCAAATTGAGTACCTGTTCCTTCTATAATCTGATTGTATGCTTCTTTCGGTGTCAATGCTGTTCGATACATCCGCGTGGATGTCATGGCGTCAAATGCATCCGCGATCGCCACAATTCTTGCGCTTAATGATATCTCCTGTTTTTTTAAGCCGTTAGGGTACCCGCTTCCATCCCACTTTTCATGGTGAGAAAGAATAATGGAGGAATCAACAGGAAGAAAAGGGAACAAGTTTACGACTTGTATGCCTCTTTCTGGATGTGACTTCATCACATCATATTCTTCTTTCGTGAGGGAAGAGGGCTTTTTTAAAATTTTATTTGGTATTCTCATTTTCCCAATATCATGTAGTAAACAGGAATGATACAAATAGTTAAGAGAATTTTGATTATATTCTTTTGTCTCCTTCGCCAATATGGTGGCATATATAGCTACCCTTTTACTATGCTCTTTTGTATACGGATCTTTCAAACCTAATAGATAGAAAAGCAATACAACCACCTCTTTTTCATATTAGTATTCCTTTTTCGACATCCTGTCGTATTATCAAAAAACACCAAAATAAAAACACCTTAAACAATATATATAAATAAAACATTTCTAAATCATAATCTATACAGGTTATCATTTATCTTTCCCGGTTTTTATGCATGGTGTCTATCATGACTCAAAAACAAGTTGATATTTTATTTATATACGTCTGAAAAGGTGTTGGAACTACAAGCCGCCTATAGTTTCTTCTTTTGGGGCTTTTTACTTTATAATTATAACAAAAGAATCCATACAGTCCCTTTCATAAAGCGCCTTATGGTCGGCATGATTTGAATAGCTTTATGTACGATTTTAAAAATGAAGGAAGGTGTCTACTCATGCGTTCTCTTTTAAATAGCAATTTACGCAGACAACTACAATTTTTAGAACTATTATACGAACGAGATGGATGGCATACGTTAGGGATGTGCGCTCTAAGACTGAATTGTTCCGAAAGAATCCTCAGAGAGGATATCAAATGTATGAATCAAGAATTTCAACCTTTTCAGATTGAAACATCTATAAAAGGGGTTCGTTTAACCTACCCTTCTCAATATTCTGCTGACTTTATCTATCAAAAGATTTTATCTCTAAGTCCTGAGTTCTCCTTTATCGAACGGATATTTTTTGATGAAAGTGATGATATAGAGACAATCGCGGAGGAATTATTTCTTAGTACCTCCACTTTGAGGCGGATTATCACAAAATGGAATGTGTATCTCAAACAATATGAGATATACATTTCAACAAACCCTTGCAAAATCATGGGAAATGAACAAAATATTAGGAGTATTATGGTTCACTATTTTTATGAAAAATATGGTGTGACTCGTACCCCTTTTCAAGAAAAGCAACTACAGGTACTGGATCAACTCTTTCTGTATGTCACCCAAAAAAATCAAATACAATTAAATTTTCCGGACCTCATACGAATTCGGTATTGGACAATGGTGAATGTGATTCGTTTACAACACCATCATATGAAAGCCGTTTCAGAAGATTTTTTTAATCCTTTGGATGTAAGTATTTTTGAAAACAGCCCATTTTGTCAATTGTTCCGGGATACCTTTTCTCTTGAGTTTAATCATGAGACTGCTTATCAACTCTTTTCTATTTTTTTCAATCATCATTATGCATTTACGTATGAACAATTAGAAAATATGGTACAACAAAAATCAAATGATGCATGGAAAATCGTTCCTGAAATCTTAAGCTTGTTGCAAAGACTCTCAGACAAACTACATGTTCCCCTCCAAAATGAAAAAAAAATCATTTTGGAGTTATACAATTTACAAACGATGAATTATGGACGTAGTTTTATTTTACATGAGAAAAGACGTTTCTTTTCCGAACATCATTCTCACGAATTCTCATACTTTGTCTTGCTTTTAAAAGAAGAATTAACTCACTTTCAATTTCATGAACAGTTCAAATGGAACGCGCATTTTTTTACGGAAACATTATATATTTTAATCATACATTGGACAAACTTATTACACGCCTTAAAACAGAAGGTTCCGGTTCTTCATGTAGGAATTTTTTGTGATTCAGATGCGGAACACACTTTATTTATTCATAATATTATGCAGTATCAATTGGGACATCTAATTCGCTTATCTACGATTGACGTCTTACATCTCAGCTCTTTTAAAAAAGTTTCCGAAACATTCGACCTTATTATCACAAATATTTCGGGGATTACAGACGTATCCACACCAGTCATTTGTGTGAATACCATTCCTTTATTACAAGATCTCAATAAAGTACAAAAGGAAATTTTCTCTTTCATTCATGAGAAACTTGCGAAGGAATTTGATGCGTAGTGAAAATAGTATTTACTTTTTCTCAGCTCTATTGTATTTGCAATAGAGCTTGATCATACAATTGCTATTGCAAGGTACCATGATCTATCCACAAAATATATAATCGTAATAAAATAATCGGATTCTTCTCTACAAAAAGGCCCTTTTTCAGAAAAAAACCCCTCCAGATGAAACCTGTATCTGGAGGGGTACTACCATTACTCTACGTCAACAATCAATTCGACACTTTCTATATAGAACATACCTTCGGTCTCGCTCATCTCAATCCACACTTGATCTGTATATGGGATGAATGTCACTGTTTTTGTGGTATATCCTGTTTGCTCATTGTACAAACCATTTGTATTCGACACTTGCGTATTATACACACTATCTGTGTTATAATCGCTTGCACTAAACGTAAGCGTTTCTGTTTGATTTCCACCATCACGGATACTCACATACCCATTCCCTACCCCTTCTTTTCTTGCAGTAACTCGTAATACATATCTTTGATTCGGTTGAACTGTAAACTGTTGCGAAACTTGCCCATCCCAGTTTGGCATGACTAAGACAGACGTATTGTTGATTTGTTGTACATTTACACCAGATGTTGTATTCCAATTACTTAATTCATTTCGGAAATCACCATTTGGTATGGCGTTTCGTTGATCATACAAACCCCACGCTTGTTGGAGTCGATTTGTTAACTCTGTGTACTTCGTATAGTTCATCCCTTGTATTTCTGGGAACATTTCATTATATACATAAGGAATGGACTGTATCAGGTTTTGGGCCGCAGTAATATCCGTAATTTCTACGTTTGGATTCAATTGTTGATCTTGGTAATCTGCATATAAACGATCTACCGCTTGTTTTGCTGCCGTATATTTTCTATCCGTCTCTTCACGTCTTTTTGTCATTTGAAGCTTCCACTGTTGTTCTTCTCTTTGCAGGCGTTCTAGTGCGTCTCCTGACAATGGTCCCTCTTCTACCAATTCAAGGTTACCGAGTGTTGCATATCCCTCTGGGTCCGTAATCTTAAATCCAACCCATATTCCTGCATTTTCATTGTAATCCAGCTCTCCTATATCAATAGGGAGAGAGAATTCATGCGCTTCAGCAGAACGATTCCCATTTGGTAATCCTCTTTCTCCTTCTAAACGGCTATTCACATACTTTTGTTCGCTGCATCGATTGATTCTACCATCAGAGTTTACAGGAGGTACATCTGGTAATAAATCATCTGGAACATTTTTTACAATTCGGTTCGTCTGATGACGAATTGTGGAAATTTCCAAGCCTTGACTGCTTCCGACAAACCCTCTCAATCTATATCTTGTGTATGGTTTTAATACACCTTCCTCTACTTTTTGATACAGATACGTTGGATACGTTTCTGTATCCATTTCTCTCGCACCTGGTAGGCGTAGATAACGCCCTTTAAATAGAGCATCTCCTTCTACAACCTCAATTCCTGTACTTGCGGTCCATCCATTTTCTCCATTTATCTCTTGGAAATCTGGATCTTGTAGTAAGTTACGTGCCTCGCTGAGTCGTTTTGCCTCTTTCACTGCATCAAATAACAAGCGTTTTTCATTTGGATACAAATCATCCGATAGGCATTCCACTAAGTTTGCCGCTTGATTCACTTCATAATCCGTTACCCCTGGTCGTAAACCATCTTTTGTATTCGTAAACAAGGTATTCACTGCTTTCTTTGCCGAATCTAAATCTTGTTCTGCCTCATATGTTGCATTTACTGGGATGAATTCGATTCGGTCTATAATAACAAAACCATTACCTTGATAATTTTGTATACTTACTTGATGATTTTCTAATGGAGCATCTACCGAAAAAATATTTCTAAGTTCTACATATTGAAAATTTTCAAACATCAAATTGTTTTCATTTTCATTAGAATACGTCTGTTCGAAACGATCAGACTGAGCTAAATTAGATAGCCCAGTTATTTGCAAATACGAAGTTGTACTAGCAGCATAACGAATACGAACACGGAATTTTTGAGGATTTGGAACGTTTAATTTCATATAAATATTCTCTAAATGACCTAAACTTATTAAATCTCCTCCTGTGAATCCTGGACCTGCAATAACATTTACATTAAATGATTCAGTATATGAGAAAGCTTTTACTGCTGGTATTTGAGTGATTTTATTCGGATAAATTGTATTATTACGATCTACACTCCGATGGGTCCAACCTAATAATGGAATATACCCACTTCCATAACTTTTATTTGCTTTAATTATTGTAGCATAATCTAATCTGTGAGAATAAGTTACTTGGTTTGGTTGAGGTGTATCTGATAATGACTCTGTTGGAGGTAATTCTGCTTCTGAGTTCTTCGTAATACTTTCCAGTCTCCCTCCCGTACTATCAGAAAAAATGAGGGTGTGTGCAGAGTTTGCAGAGCCACCTGCAGGTACCATATTAAAATCAACTTTTGGGACACCGAATAAATAGAATACTTCATTTGCTACTGCATGTGGGTATGCTATCGTTTGATAAATATCTTCTACTTTTTTGGTATCTACTACAAATTCTTTTATAGGATTATTAGTATCTCCATGGGTGGTATTTATGAGTATATCTGTTTTTTGTGTTCTAAAGGTGCTAATCTTATGCCCCGCCCAACTATTTATAAATACACTAGGTTGCGATATGCGTTTCGAAAAAATAGTTAGTTGATCTAACCATGTAAATAATCCTGGTCGTCGAGTTAGAGATTCTATACTTGAGAAAGATGGTGCAATCGCCGTCCAACTATGAGTCGACGCCACCCCCTTCCTTTCGTCAAACACAATTGGATCAGTGTAAACTACTCTTGTTAATTCCGTTGTTGTTTCCATTGGATACCTACGAACATCATAGTTTGGAAATAACGCAATAATATCTAGTACTAGTAAGTTCATTTCTCTACGAAAGCGATTATAATCAACCCAACTAGATGCACTAGATCCTTTTAATTTATTTAAGCCAGTATTATAAATTCTTACACAATAATCACTATACTCAGTTGTATAAGTCATTTGACGAATATAGAAGGTATTAACCTCATTTACTGTTAATCCCCATTCTTCTCCAAATATTGACACATCTCTCAATAATAACAAATGTAAATTAGCAGCTTGTGCGTACACGGCTAATAACGGTACTTCCTGTCCAGCTATCGCAAAAGATGAAATCGAAGTAACAAAATCAAGTTCTAAAGCGACATATTGTTCTCGAACTATACTAGCTCTTGTAGCATTTGGATTTTCCAGCCAACTTTCTAATGATTGCTGATATACAAGGTATCCATTTATCAGTCCTCTTAATTCTGCGAGCGCCTTTTCTCTTGTAGCAACTGTTATTTTTTGATCTATGAGTTGTTCCACTAGTTCCATTAACTCTGCCCACGGATCCTCTGGTGCAAAGAAGTCAAGAATAAATTGCAGCAATCCAGTAAAAAAATCAAGACCAGGAATACCTGCAGCACTATTCAATAGACTAATAATACTGATGATCTTATCAACTGTGCCAAACTGGCTGTAAGGACTTAGGCTTGTTAAATATTCAGGAGAATATCCCTCAGACATTCTTAAATAATCCTTATAATTCATATTTTGTAATGCATTTGTGGGCTCATTCGCAAAAGGGTATCTGTTAGAATCATTGGTTACAGATGTAGAAGGTGCCATATCTATAATTTCATATTCATTTTGATTATTTGGACTCAT